>CAYSHS010000156.1:0-7486 GCA_964430845.1 uncultured Pirellulales bacterium
TGAATCGCGTATGAAATCTGAGCCTAATGGTCCAGTTATATATCATTATGGTTGGTGGGATGGTGCCCTCCATTAGTTGAGAAGACAATTTGTTTAATACTAATATTTAACTTTATATTATATTAAGGAGCAAAATCATGTTAACGAGCAAAATAATTAAATACCAGATTGTTATTTTTTCAATTTTCACATTCTCATTTAATGGATTATTATATTCCCAAAACACTCAAACGATCGATGAGAAACGCCTGCAATTAGAGATTGGTGAATTCAAAGGGCGTCTTTATTCTATACTAAAAGAGGATATCCTTAAAGAAATAACTGCTTCAGATAGTAAATACAGACTTACCCAATTAGATAACTGGCCGAAAGTTTCTTCTTTTAATACTCTTCAGGTGGAATATTCAGGAGCAGATAATCCTGACAGGAAAATCAGTGTTCGTCTTGAACAAGATTTTATTGTAATCTGGTATCACAATTCCACTTCATTTGTAAAAGATAAAAGTAATTCTTCAGATGTTATAAGAAATACTATCAATGATATTTTGAAACCTGAATTAGAGAATTTACCTTCACCAAAAGAGGTTACAGAAACAAATGCTATAACTGTTAGATTCGGGACTGGTTCTATAAGCAAGAAAGAGTCTAACCACTGGAATTATATAGATTCACGATTTGCAAATTTCTCCGTTTTAGTGAAGGATAATGATGCTGTTATTGTTATAGAAAGGCGTGGAGCAAGAGCAAGGGAATCTTATTATGAAGGATTGCTTGCTGCCAAAACTCGCTTGAGCGAGAGGGATAATGAAAAGTTCAAAAACAAACTTGTTTTAGCTCGTAATGTTATTTTTGATGACAAAACAAATATCAAGGATATCCCGGATAGACTTCTTAATGGTTGTATGTGGCCGATTGATGACGATAATCTTGTAGGTGTCAAAGATATTGGCCCAGTCACTCAGCTTCGGCTCGAATCTATGTCCAGTACGAATTAATCAGAGACATTTTTGAGGGACAAATGAAAGATAAATACTTATATTAATAATATGAAAAAAAGTGACAATGCTTTATAAATTAGGAATAAATGCAGATATTTACATTGATTGAGAACAATATATTCTCAATTGATGTTATAGTAAAGATATATTTAGAGATTGTTTGTAATTAATAGCTATTGTTAAAAACACTATTAAATTTGTTTAGTATATTGACATTGGTTTGCACTGGATTGGTTTTTGTACTCTGCGCAAACCAATGGTTTGAGTATGCGCATAATAATACGCCAGATAAAGCCCTTTCAATTATTGAAAAATACAAAAGCATAGGAAATATTTCCAATGAAAGTGAGCAGGAAAGAGTGTCTCCTCTTGTAAGTCAGGCGAGTGAATTTGCTCTTATTATCGATCCTCCAAAACCGCCAGTGGTAAAAATCGAAGAACCGCCGGAGCCTAAAGTAACTCCCCCGATTTTTCGTGCTCCGAGACCAAGTGCGAAATTTAAGCTTCTTTCGACCAGTTATAATCGTGACCGGCCGGAAGATTCTGTAGCTTTGATTGGTGAACCAGGTAAAGATGAGCATTGGGCCAAGGCTGGTGACAATATCGGTGAAAGGATCGAGCCTGGAACTATTATATATCGTTACGGCAGCTCGTTCGACCAAGAGGCTCTCGACTGGCAGGTTAGTGAGATGACTGTAGAGATGAAACCGCCTGTTCGTATAGATTATTCTGTCTAATATTTATTTTTTCCGGCTGTAAAACAATCTCTTCTGAAAGCAAATCTTCAAATGAAGTCCGGGAGCAGAGACTATATAAGCTCAAAAGCCTTAGCGCCCGGGAGTGTATTACAATTTTTAGCATTGGTGACAGTGTTTTGCAGCTTGCTTTATTCAGCAACTCGTCGGATTTTGCAAACTTATTTTAAATTTATATTTTGGCATTTACAATCAAAAAAAATCTTAAGAAAATGATAAAATAATTAAAATAGTTCTTGACACCAGAAGGGAATTGATATAAGTGTGGTTTATTATGTGAATGTGAACACAAGTGCTAATAGAAAATAAGGGTGGCTTATCGTATGAGATACAGCAAAATCCCAAACGAAACTATTAGACGTTTGCCAATGTACCTTAGAGGGTTGTTTCTGGCGAGCGAAGCAGGTGCCAAGAGCATATCAAGCACTGACCTTGCGGAGTTTATCGGTGTTAATCCCTGGCAAATTAGGAAAGATTTTTCTTATATCGGCGAGCTTGGCGTTCGCGGCAGGGGATATAACATTAATAAGCTTGTCAGGGAGATAAAAAGCATTTTAAAAATCGCGGTTGTTCAGAAAGCAGCGCTGGTCGGTGTTGGAAACCTCGGCTCTGCGATACTTGCTTTCCCCGGTTTTGAAATTTACGGCTTTAATATTGCAGCCGCTTTCGATAACAATCCCAAAAAAATCGGTAAAAAAACAAATAATGTTAAAATAGAGAACATTTCAAGATTATGGATTCTAAAGAAAAAGAAGATAAATCTTGCAATTCTCGCTGTTCCAACGGAAGCGGCGCAATGTACGACAGATAAATTGGTTAAGGCGGGAGTTAAGGGAATATTAAATTTCTCTTCATGTTATTTATCAGTTCCCAAAAAAGTCAAGGTCATTACAACTGATATCGCGATGGAGCTGGCTCGTCTTCCTTACTATATTACAGCAGGATAAAAAAAGTATTCAAAATAGATATGTATCGAGTGGCTTTGGTTGACAAACTGAACAGATACGGAAATATAGATAAAATAGTAATTAAATTCGGATAAGAAAATGCAGACTGTTTTTATAAGCCAGTTAAAACCTTTTTTAGATGCAGTTGCCTCTCAAATGGATGTTTATATTCCCCGTATGGTACAATCGCATTATGTTTTCAAAAAGTTTGATACTGAAAAAGATAAAGAGGTGGAGCTGAATAATATTCGTGCGTGTACGCCAGTGAAGGAATTTTTGTTTCCATTGCGTGAGTTAGCCGCTATTTTTCCTGAGCCTTTAGAGCCGAAGGACATAAAGCCGTTCGCGATTTTTGGATTAAAAGACTGTGACTTGCGCTCGATAGAAATTCTTGATAAGGTATTTACGGAAAAGGAATTCGAGGACCCATTCTATATAAAGCGTCGGGAAAACATGTTTATTATCTCCTCGGATTGTTTCGAGCCTGCACAGAGTTGTATATGCAATATTTTGAATGGAAAACCTTTTGCGAGTAACGGGTATGACCTGAATGTTTCGAAGGTAAGCGGCGGTTTCGTAGTCGAAGCAGGCTCGGAAAAAGGCGAAGAGTTTATTAAAAAGAACCGGGATATATTTACAAAAGCAGGTGATGATGTTTTAAATGAAAGAGAAAATAATCGTGAGCTGGTTCAAAAGCAGCTTGAAGAGCAAAATACAGAATATAAGCTGGATGCACCGGTGCATGAGGTTGTTCAGCAGAGCTATGAAAGCGATGTTTATGACCAGGAAGCGACTACCTGTGTGGAATGTCAGGCGTGTACCCGTGTTTGTCCAACCTGTCATTGTTTTTATCTCTACGATACAAAGCAGAAAGAATATTTCGGAAAGATGAAAATGTGGGATAGCTGTATGAGGCTCTCTTACGCACGTGTCGCGGGCGGGGAAAACCCGAGAAAAGTGCTCGGCGACAGGCTCAGGCATCGTTTCATGCACAAATTCTCATATTTTCTCGAAAGATATGGGATCGATATGTGCGTCGGGTGCGGCAGATGCGTCGATGCTGAAGCCGGACAAGTCGATATACGCAAAGTGCTGAAGAAATTGAATGAAGAACTTAATGTAAAGGCAAAATAAAGGCGAATTTTCACAATGAACAAGAATCTTTACCAACCTATAAACGCCGAAATTATTGATATTATCGAGGAATCTCCGACAATAAAAAGTTTTGTAGTGCAGCCGCAGGAGAGCTTTAACTTCGATACGGGACAGTTCGTGGAATTGACTTTACCCGGCGCTGGTGAAGCGCCTTTCACACCTTCTTCTTCACCGGCGCAAACCGATAAAATGGAGATTACAATTATGAAGGCAGGCAGAGTTACCACCTTGCTGCATAGCTGCGAGAAAGGGCAAAAAGTCGGTATCCGCGGGCCTTATGGTCATGGCTATCCTGTTGACGATTACGTTGGCAAGGAAGTATATATCGTTGGCGGCGGCGTGGGTCTTGCGCCAATCAGGTCGCTGTTTCTTACGCTTGTTGACAGGATAAAAGATTTTAAGTCTGTCGTGTGCAGGTATGGTGCAAAAACTCCTGCTGATTTTATCTATAAGAATACACTTTTCGGGCAATGGCGAAATATTGACGGCGTCGATATCAAACTTACAGTTGACCAGGCAAACGGCGATTGGAGGGAAAATGTCGGAGTTGTTACGACAATTCTCTCGCCGGAAGATGTTAATATAGAAAATGCAGTTGGTGTAGTTTGCGGCCCGCCTGTTATGATGAAATTCGCAACAATAAAACTACTGGAGTTCGGGTTCAAGCCTGAGCAGATATATCTTTCGATGGAAAAAAATATGAGCTGCGGCTTCGGCAAGTGCGGCCATTGTATGCTCGGAAAATATTATGTATGTAAAGACGGCCCCGTGTTTTCATACGATATGATTAAAGACTACCAGAATATTTGGGCATAGAAAAAATATAAAAATTAAGAGAAGTTGATATGAGTGCTAAGTTAATAATAGATTTGGCAAAAAGCAAACTTCAGGAAGAATCGAATGTGAAGTGTTCGTACAAGCACCATCCTGAAAACAAGGGATTCGATTCATTGCTGGAGATGATACGTTTTGCCCTGATCTGCCGCAGGTGCGAGTCTGCACCGTGCGTTAAGGCATGTCCCCAGGGAGCACTTGAAAAAGTACCTTCCGAGAGGCACGATGCCGGGATTCTGAAAAGAGCAAATATGCTCTGCACAGGCTGCGGCACATGCGCAATAGCGTGTCCGTTCGGGACAATATATACTGATTTGATTCCGTTTCCATCGAGCGTATGCGATGTTTGCAGGGACAGGCTGTCACCGGGTGAGAAGCCGCTGTGTGTGGAGACCTGTGACGATGGAAGCATTGATTACAAAGAAACGAAAGTTGTGGGTGATTTGACTGAAGTCTTCGACGATATCGTTGTTAAGGTCTCCGGCGGTGTTGCGTGGGAGCCGTTTTTAAGAGAAAAGGTAAAGAAATGAGTCTGTTTACCGTTTTATTCTGGATATTGGTTGTGCCTGTGACCATTGTTCTCGGCTTGGTCGCATCATGGATAGTTCGCAAGGTAAGCGCTCTTGTTCAATGGCGAGTCGGACCTCCTCTGCTTCAGCCTGCTTATGATGTTATGAAACTTATGGGCAAAGAAATTCTTATACCCGAGGAAGCAAACAGGTCAGTATTTATGATGGCGCCGCTTATTGGATTGGTTGGAGTTCTTTTGCTTTCATTAATACTGTGGAACACCTTGGTTGCCAAAGAAGCTTTTGTGGGTGACTCTATAGTAGCAATTTATCTTATGGTTCTGCCCTCGCTTGCGTTGATTCTTGGAGGAAGCTCAAGTGCCAGCCCTCATGCGTCTATCGGGACCGCAAGGGAAATGAAGCTGGTCATGGGTTATGAATTGCCTCTTGTTCTTGCTTTTATTGTAGTGTTGATAAAAACGGGAGGCCAGTTAAGTTTAGTAGGTATTTCTCAGCAGGTACCGGTTCTCAGCATTTCGGGAATGTTAGCTTTTATAGTTTCTCTATTGTGTGTACAGGCCAAATTAGGTTTTGTGCCTTTCGATATAGCAGAAGCGGAAACGGAATTAGGAAGCGGTGTTTTAATGGAATATTCCGGTGCGCTGCTGGCGTTGTGGAAAGTAATGCAGGCGGTTATGCTGGTAGCTTTGCCTTTCTTTTTAATGGTATTGTTTCTTGGCGGCTATGGCACAAACCATTTGACAGGAGCGGGTGCGATAGCCGCTATTGTTCTTTTAGTTATTTTTGTGGCAGGGCGTTACATGTCGGGACGCAGTAAATTTATGGATGTTCTGGCTTTGTTAAGTTTTATAGGTGTATGTATTTTGGCAGGACTTGGAAAATATGTCCTGATTCTGGTCTTATTGATTTTAATTAAAAATACCAATCCGCGTTTGCGGATTGACCAGGCGATGAAGTTCTTCTGGGGTTTTTGCACTGTAGCTTTAGTAGCCGCGATTATTTTGGCTTCATTGGGTAATTATTATAGTATTAGCTGGCTGTAGCGCGGGCTTCCAACCCGCGCATGCACGGGCAAGATGCCCATGCCACGAAGGAATAAAAATATGAGCTGGAAAATGTGGTCATTGAAAAAGTCTATATGGGTTTTCCACGTTAATACGGGTGCATGCAATAACTGTGATATTGAAATAGTAAATTGCCTGACGCCCAAATATGATATCGAAAGGTTTGGAATCAAGCTGGTTGGCTCACCACGTCACGCAGACGCTCTATTGGTGACGGGAGTAGTAACTCGCCAGGCAAAGCCGCGACTGTTGGAAGTTTACAGGCAGACATCGAAACCATGTGTTGTTTTTCCGATAGGCGCCTGTGCGTGTGATACGGGAATATTTTATAAAGGCTATCATGTAGCAGGCCCAGTGGACAAAATAATCAGGGAAGAAGACCCAAATGCGATAATTGCATATGTGCCCGGCTGTCCGCCCAAACCGGAGGCAATGATTTCTGGTGTAGTGAAGGCATTGTCGGCGATATAACAGGATAAGAATATGAATCGTGAAGAATTAAATACGAGATTGCAGGAAATAAAAGACAGACTTGTAGAAATTAAGCTGGCCGGGGAAAGAAGGATATATCTGCCTTGTGAATCAGAAAACGCCCGGGAAGTATGCAGGTTTTTGTTCGAGGATTTGGCATTAAGATTTGTTATAGCGACTGGAGTTGACAGTGACAATTGCTTCGAGGTTCTGTACCATTTTGCAAACGATGAAACAGGCCATATTATTACTGTCAAAGCTTTTATCCGAAACAGGGAAAATCCATCTATCGAATCAATTGCTCCATTTATTCCCGGCGCCGAGTGGATAGAAAGAGAAATACACGACATACTTGGAATAGAAATTAAAAACCATCCGAATATGCGCAGGCTGATTTTAAATGATGACTGGCCCGAAGGTGTATATCCGTTAAGAAAAGCTCGTCCCAAAACGAGCGAAGGAATCGCGACATGAAAAAGGCAATGAATAAACCCATCCTGGCGGTAGGACCGTTTCATCCCTTGCAAGAGGAGATGGAATATTTCCAGCTTACTGTCGATGGTGAAATAGTTACTGATATTGATGTTAGAATATCTTATAACCATCGCGGCATTGAGGGTATCAGTGAGACTTTACAATTTGACCAGGTTCCTTACCTGGTAAGCAGAGTCTGCGGGATATGCTCGGCTTCTCATCCCTTGGCTTATGTCAATGCCGTCGAGGAGCTTGCAG
>CAYSHS010000157.1:0-7433 GCA_964430845.1 uncultured Pirellulales bacterium
GGTAAGGCGTACGAAGCAGGCAAGTGTATCCTGTCCGAGGTCAGTATTATCGATAACAGCTATCGAATCCGTGTAAACACCTGCACCGGATTGAGCGATATTATTAGCAATAATGCAGTTCTGTAATTCAATATCCGTATAGGCACCCTCAGCATAGACTCCGCCGCCGGTTAGATTATCTGATAGGCTTTTATTATACCTGATTTCACAATTAGCCAATAGAACCTTGCTCTGAGAACAATACACTCCCGCGCCCTGACCATTGTCGGATGCTGTATTATTTATTATTTTTGTATTTACGATTACAGCATTGGAATCTCCAATAAGAGCTATTCCGGCACCATAGCCGCCCGTCTGGTCGTTATTACAGTTTTGAATTACACAATCAGCAATGAATGGTGATGCGCCAACCAAACCGATTCCACCCCCGTGCTTTGTAGAACAATTCTCTATAATACAATCGACTATACTCGGACTGCTAAGCTCACAATAGATGCCTGCGCCAATGTTATCTGCACCTGTTTTCTTTCCATTTTTTATTGTGAAACCGCACAAAACAGAGTTCGAATCTTCACCCTCATGGAAATAGAAACCCCTATGACCTTCTTCACATTCAATTATAGTTTGCTCAGGCCCTTTTTCACCATAAATTGTAATTGATTTGCCTTTGAAATCAATATCACAAAATCCTGTACCTTTATATGGTTGAGAACGAGAAGCGACTTCAATAATATCACCATCATTTGCATCATCAATCGCGGCTTGAATCGTAGGGTATTCTGATGGCACAAAAAAATAGTCGGCCTGACGCGGATTCAAAACGACCTGGAGATTATCTATTAGCACACCAATACCGGAAAATTTTATATAGCAAATACCGCGAATTGACTCAATCGGGATAATATTTGTTTCCGCTGCAAGTGGCTTTAGACGCGACCAGTTGATACCATCAGATGATAGGCAATATTGGAGCCCCTGTTCCTGGCTCCAGTTTTCGTATGGTTTCAGCACATCGACTTTTAATTGTCCGCTGAGAGTCCTTATGTATTGTGCCTGTTTAAAAGGAAAACGATATACTAACTGTGCCGCCTGGCCATTGGAGCCGCCGAAACCTAATTGCCCGGTATCTTTATAATAAAGATATGGTTCCGAAGGCGGGAAAGCGCCCTGTGGCCATAGAATTGAATGAAAATAGCTGTCTTGCTCGATTTTGCCGGTTTGAAAATCGTCATATTATTTATAATAGTTACAGACCGAAACAGCCTGACCTGAAGCCAGGTTAATAGTCGCGCCAGCAACAATAGCGGCTATAATCCAAAAACGACTTGTACCTGACCTGTTCATATTATTATCCTTATTCTAACTTGTATCCATTTCAGCTTCCTCCTTGCATTCAATTTGTTTGCATTCAACCCCGAGCTTTACTTTTAATGTGATTCCTCCACCAGCTTAGTAAGCCATAACAGACCTTCAGTTTCCATAGAAGCAGCTCTCTGTCTTGGCCTTCGCGGAATCGAAAATTCCATATCTAATCCTTCAACGTTCTGCAGGTATGTGAACTTCAAATTACCCACAACACCCAATTTCGTAGAGAATTTAATCTCTTTAATCACATCGTTTTGCAGATCAATATCGTAAATAAATGTCACATTATCTGTAATCAGTTTTACCTGCGCTTCTTTTTTATTGGTGCCATCAACATATTGCGTCTCGAACCTGATTTGCTGTTTTGCCGCATCTCTGCGAACTGTATCTATCGCATTGAGTCCCATCCATGGTCTTGCCAAACCATCGAAGAAACTGCCGCCCGGGTACGTTTCGATACTGTCAGTTCCGGTTTTATAAGTATATGCTTCACGACCTGTATCTACCAGAAGCAATGTAGTTCCTACCTGCAGACGCATCCAGGGACTATAATCATCAACAGTCGAGTAGATGAACGGAATCCTGCCTCTTCCTGTGACTTCCTGACCATTAATGCGTCCGGTAATCCTGTAATAAGTCCAGCCTCGCTTGTGCATTTCGTCACGATTGTCAACGACATTCGCTGTAGTCGGCCAGTCTGCCTGGAAATAATCTTCGTCAAGAACATTTTTATGACGTATAGGAAGTGTACGATTATTGCCGGCATTAACATTACGAGGCTCAATAACCAGCAGTCCCTTACCTTTTGCTGTAATGTGCTCTATAGCTTTGGATTTGCCTTCCACCTGCGAAATAAAAGACGCCATTTTCTGATCGTCCGTAGGCATCTGTATTACACTTAAATCATCAGAATACATATGATAATTGTTTATATTTACGCTATTTCCGTTGTAATAGTAATTGCCATGCTGGTTCTGTAAAACTTTCCGATATGAGCTATCGCCAGCCGAGCCAAATCTCGCCTGCATCATAACAGGCTCCTGTGGCCCTTGTGGATAAAACCATTGATATTCCTCATTTACTTCGATATTCTGGCCTGCTCCGTTTATATCCTGAACAACAACGGCCGGAGTCTTAGGCTCTTGTGTCTTTAAATTGAAAAGCTCCGGTTTCATAACAGCCGTACCGGTCGTTAATGCACCGGCAGTAAGAAGAGATATAATAGCAGTATTAGAAGTAGCAAGCCCTACTGTTCCGGCTATCACTCCAACTTTCACAGTAGCGGCTGTAATAGAAATCTGTGCCGCCGCAGCTTTGGTGGGGGAAGTCATCTTCCCGAAAAGAACCAAAGCAGCTAAAAGCGAGCTTTTCCCGAATCCATTTTTGGAAAGCTCTTTCTGCAACGCTCTTTTGGCGCGAAGAAACAGCATACGAGTGCTGAACTCGCTGCATCCCATAGTTTCTGCGATTTCAGAATAAGGCATTTCGTCATAGCATCGCATCACAAGAACGGCTTTATGACTGGTTTTGAGCTTTTTCATCGCCCCCGAAACTATCTGCTTCAACTCATCCCCAACCAGGTTTTCCAGGCCTGTCTGCCTGTCCTGCACCGATTCTTTCTTCTCAAGACTCGCGACAGCCACCCTTCTGTGTGTCGATTCAGTTCTGTAAAATCTGCGAAGCTTGTTAGTGGCTATCCCATATAACCACGGCCAAAACCTGTCAGCGTCTCTTAATTTTCCTATTACCTTAAACATTTCCAGCAAAGTCTCCTGTACTATATCCTGGGCCAAATCCTCCTGCTGAGTCATACGCAACACATACGTACGCAGGCGATCCTTTGCCTGCATGGCCAATTGATCAAGGCTGCTTTTATCGCCTTGCTGAGCCTTCTTTATCAGTTCGATCTGGTAGGTCTGCTGATCCATAGAAGGCCTCTGTCATCCAAGACTATTATTAAGTGCCATTACAAACACAAAATATAACGTTTTTTTCTGTAATTTTTTCATCATTTCATTATATCTAAGAACCTGTTATTACAGGACTTATGTGATTTACTACTAATTTTCAGGCAGTTATTTGAAAAAAAAGTACAAATTTTTAATATTTTTGCTTATTTTTCTGCTTTTTTTGATTAATACAAGAGTATTGAAAAGTTAAGTTTATACTGCTTTTACTCATTCATTTGTTCGTTTCTGTCAAACAGGCTGTTTGCCTAAAGAAAAACACAATCTCATAATAACAATAATTATACCATCCTGAAGCCAAAAATGGAAAAAAACTCTTGATAATAGCCTGATTTCAGAAGATTTATGGTTTTTAACGCCCAAACCATCGGGCTAAGATGATATATATCCTGTTTGGTAGCTATTGTTTAAAAAATATAATATTTTGACAAAAAGCCGGATTCTCGTACAATTTTCTATAGAGTTTGAGATAACTTTTTATATAGAGTGAAGTTATGATAATGCAAAATGATTCACAAAAGAAATACTCCCGGCGAAGATATGTAATCGCGTCTGGAATTCTCTTGTTATGCGTTCTTGCCGGATTTGTATATAAAGTCATAACATGGCAGCTCAAACCCGATCCAGTCAGTGAGATGAAAATTCGCAAGGCGGCTGCGATAAAACTCCACAAAGATCCAAACGACATAACTGACGATGATTTTGCATTATTTGAATCTGTAGATATTTCACAAAAATCCATCGCACTTTCTACATCGTCTTTGGAGCTTTTGATAATACGAATGGAAGATTTTTCAGGCATAAAATATCTTGAGAAATTTACGAATCTGCAAAAGTTGACTCTTATTGATATTTCTCCAAAATTACCGAAATGGATGGCTATTCTTGAGAAGATTGGTTATAAAAAATCAAACAGGAAGATAACTATTGACTTTCGCCCGTTGGAAAATCTTGCCGGCTTTAAGCAGCTATATATAGAAAGAACTCCTATAGCCACTCTCAAGTCACTTAGACAATTGAAAAATCTTGAGATACTTAGTTTGTCTTATACTCAAGTTTCTGATCTTGGGCAAATAACAGGAATGAAAAGTTTGAAGGAGCTTGTCTTCTTTCATACACCCGTTTCCAATCTCAAACCTGTCAGTAATTTAGTAAATCTTGAAGTTCTGGATATAAGGGGAACAGCCGTAACGAATCTCGAGCCTTTGCGAAATCTATCAAACCTGAAAAATCTTTTTCTTAGCGAAACAAAGATTTCTAATCTTGAGCCGCTTGCAAATATGATTAATCTGGAAATACTCGATCTACAAGTGACTTTAGTATCCGACCTTGAGCCGTTAAAAATACTTACAAATCTTAAATCACTTTATATTAAGGATTGTGTAAATATAACAGACAAACAGAAAGAGGATTTGCAAAAGGCTCTGCCTCAGTTGCAAATAAATAAATGAGAGATACTATGCAAAATAAAGATAAAAAATCATCCCGGCGAAAATACATTGTCACTATTGGAATTTCTGTTCTTGTTATATTTTCTGTTTATATATATGCCATGCTGACATTCGAATTAAAGCCGGATCCCGAGAGTGAGAAAGCAATCCGCCATATAATTGCTTCTCAGCTTAGCAAGGAACCGCGTGAATTGACAGACGCGGATATTGCAAATATAAAAACGTTACGAATCGAAGGTTATAACAGCGGCGATATAACAATAACAGATTCGTTAATGATACTCAATGCAGGGATTTCTGATATCAGGTTTCTTGAGAAATGCAAGAATTTGCAGGTACTTTCTCTTTATACCAGAATGCCTGAAAGTGCTATCCCTGCATGGAAAAAATTATTGGCGAAACTTGGATTTATTAAGCTCAAAAAGAAAAATACGATAGATTTAAGTCCTCTTGAAAAACTTAAAAATCTGCATGAACTTACGGTTAATCATATGCATGCGTCTCTGAGCAAATTAACAAATCTGCGAACGCTTATTATAGAAAATGAATCGGTATCAAACCTTGAGCCGCTTAAAGAATTAACAAACCTGGAAACGCTTAAACTTAACAGTACCAAAGTATCTGATCTTGAACCTTTAAGGGGATTAAAAAAACTGCAGCATCTATATTTGATGAATACCCAGGTTTCCGAACTTGAGCCGATAAAGGGGCTTATAAAACTGGAATCGCTTTGGCTTTCCAGTACTAAGGTTACCGATATTGCACCACTAAGAGAATTGAAAAACCTGAAAGAATTGGATCTTAGATACACTGACGTTTCTAATCTTGAGCCTTTACAAGGGCTGATTAATCTTGAAAAAATTTACATGATACAAACGAAGGTATCAGACCTTGAGCCGCTGAAAGGATTGACAAAACTTAATTATCTTGATTTGAGGCTGACTGAGGTTTCCGACCTTGAACCGCTAAAGGGGCTTACAAATATGGAAACGCTTTTGCTTGAAAGGACCATGATTTCTGATATTGAACCTCTAAACGGCTTGAATAAACTTGTACAATTGAATCTTGAATCAACCGGCATTTCCAACCTCGAGCCATTAAAGAAACTAACGAATCTGGAATCGCTTAATATCAATTACACAAAGGTTTCCGACCTCGAACCTTTGAAGGGATTAACAAACTTAAAGTACCTTAATGTTAGAGATACGCAGATAACTGATCTTGAGCCGCTGAAGGCATTGACAAGCCTCAATACGCTTGATATTAGAAATGCAAAGCTATCTAACCTTGAGCCGATAAGTGGATTGGTAAACCTCGAATCACTTAATATAAATGGAACTTTAGTAACCGATATTGAACCGCTAAAGGAATTCAAAAACCTGATAAAGCTTCAGCTCGATAACACTGCAATATCAAATCTTGAGCCTGTAAAAAATTTCAAAAATCTCAGGCAGCTTTTTATACGCAATTGTGATAATATAACATTCGAACAAATAGACGATTTACAAAAGGCTCAGCCAAACTTGCACATAAATAAATGAAAGATACGATGTAAAATATGGAAAAGAAATCATCCCGCAAAAAATACATAATACTATTGATCATTATTTTACTTAGCATTATGGGAGGATTGTTTTACAGGCTCATAACATGGACTTCGATCAGTTCAGAATCAAGAAGGAGAAGTGATGCAATAATTCGGCAGGAAGCGGCAAGCCGCCTCGAAAAAGATCCCAAAGAACTTACTAATGAAGATTTTGTAAAAATCACTAACTTTTATCTTCAACAATACGAAATTGCAGATATAAGGCTTCTCGATAAATTTACAAATCTAAGAAGTCTTGCTTTTATTGATAGCCAATTTCCCCAAAACAATATTCCAGGCTGGGTGAACTATTTAGCAAAGTTAGGGATTTTTGATATAAATAAACATTTCTTTATAGACTTAAATCCTATCAGCAAGCTTGTCAATATTGAGAGTATTCAGATATATGGAACAGAAGTTAAAAATATCAAGCCATTATCTGGTCTTTATAATCTTAAGGAATTAGTACTGGTTAATACTCAGATATCAGACATTGAACCGTTGAGCAATTTAACTAAAATGGAGAAGCTTACCATATCTGATACCAGAGTATCCGATATTAAACCTTTGAAGAAACTGAAAAATTTGCAGGTGCTTGCATTAGCCCGGAATCACATTTCCGATATTGATTCAATTAAAGGATTAACAAATCTTAAGAAATTAGTAATTTGTGAAGCTCAAGTATCAAACATCGAACCGGTAAAGAAATTGCAAAATCTGCAAGTGCTTGATATTAGCAATACTCAGACATCTAACCTTAAGTCGATAATGGCATTAACAAGTCTCCAAAAACTTGATATTTCACAAACTAAGGTTTCCAATCTTGAAGTCTTAAAGGAATTTTCAAATCTTGAAGAATTGGGTATTTACAAAACTAACATTTCAGACCTTGAGCCATTGAGGGAATTGATAAATCTGCAAACACTTAACATAGCTGACACCCCTGTATCTGACATCGAGCCTATAAAGAAACTTAAGAACCTTAAATTCCTTAATATATATGCTTGTCAAAATATAACAACTGCGCAGATTGCAGATTTACAGAAGTCTCTACCGGATTTAAAT
>CAYSHS010000158.1:0-7432 GCA_964430845.1 uncultured Pirellulales bacterium
TTTAACAAGCCGCACGCCGCTGGACTCTGAAGGCTCTTCGATACCTTCAATTCTACTTTTTTTCTTAGCCCAATCTTCTGACAACTATCGTTAAGCATTTCCTGTAATCTGCTTTCAGCCGGTTTGCTTTGTGCAATAATCTTTCTTACAAAAAATGTCCTCTGCAAAAGCAACGCAAGTAATATCAATTCACCTACAAACCAGATCAGGAAAAGAATACCCTGAACTTTAACCGAAGGCGCAGCCAGAGTTATTACAGGTGTTTCTATAACTGGTGTATATTCAGCAGGGACATTAATTTCAGGCTTATAACTTCCTGCCTGCGGCAATGTCTGCGGTAATGTAAAAGCTTCGATAGAATATTCCGCCTGCGGCTGTTTGATTATTTCTTGTTTGACTGTTTTTTCCGGTAATAAATCACCAAGCCAGTAACCTATCCCTGTCGGCAGGCTAAGTGTTGTAGGTGTAACCAGCTTCACAAAAACCAGCATCCATATACAATACCTTAAAACTGCTTTTATTCGTTTTCGTAATAGAAAATCAATTACAAGCAGAACCGCTATCAGGATACTCGATTGTATCAACATTCTCAAAGCATGGTCACAGAAGAAAACGCCGAACTTATTTATTATCTCTATTATTGAACCACTCATAAGTTATCTCCCTATTCAACCCGCCGTGCTAAAGCACTGTCGAGGCTTTTTTATTTTGCTGACTTTTTTCCTTCTCCGCTTTTTCAATCATAAGCCGCATCTGTTTCAAATCGTTACTTGAAAAGTCTTCGTTTTCGAGAAGAAACTGCATCATCGGAGTAAGAGCATCATCAAACGCCCTTTTGAGCATCTTTTTGAACTCGCCTTTTTGGGCTTCTTCCTGGCTTAGCGTGGAACTGAATAGTTGGAGATTGCGAATTTTACTTATTTTCAGAAATCCTTTTTCGGCCATTCTGTCCATAGCGCCTTTGACTGTACTATATGCCCAGTTCTTGCTTTGCCGGAGAATTTCCTGTACCGTGCCGGCCGCGCACGGCTCTTTTTCCCACACCACTTTCATAATTACCCATTCCGCTTCACTCAACTCGGGATCAGATTTCCTGCGTCCTACCGATGAATTTCTACTTAACTTTGCCATATTGTTATCTCCTATATTCGTATATTACCAATATTATTCGGTATAAACCGAAATTGTCAATATAATTTTTCATAATTTTTAAAAATATTTTCATAATCTTCATTTTTACCCTCAATAATCAGGATAATATTGAAATTATTTTTTTAATTCTGGGTTTGATGAATCGCACGAATCCTCATGCAAAGCATAGACATCATCCTGAACATGGTCGAAGGATCAGCGCTGATAGACAAAAATTTTTAATAATCCGCAAATTGATTTGTTTCAAGTTATTTATTTTTGAGTTAACAATGGCAATAAAACAATAGCAAGAAAATCCTGTGCAAAATGCATAACTATCGGAGCTACAAGGCTTTTTCTCCAAAGGTAAATAACAGCAAAAATAGCACCCATAATTCCGACAATAATAACACCACCGATACCTTCGTAGCCATGACCTATTGAAAAAATGATTGATGAGATAACGACAGTCGTAAAAGGTGATTTTGTAATGGATTTAAAACGAAGTATCAGGTAGCCCCTAAAAATAGTTTCTTCGGAAACAGCAACGACTATTATCATAATCGTTGCGACTATTAGCCGGCCTATTCCAGTCGGTTCGAGAAAAGATGGAATATGACCCTTCGGGAAGGAAAGACCTGCTGCCTGAAGCCAGTTTTCAACATAAGACAAGCCGTAAACCATAGGAAAATATAATAATATACCGATAATTATCTCTTTTACATATCCTTTCTTAACCCAGCCTATTTTCGAGAATTTCTCGCCATTATGCCAGAGAAAAAAACACACGAGAACTACAAGAGCCAGGTCGCTAAGTATGACACCTGAAACTCCGAGAATAAAGTTTCCTTTCATTGAAGAGCCTGCTGTAAAAGAAAACGCAAGACCAGGTACAATTAAAAAGCAAAAAGTAAGCACTTCCAATAATTGCTCGCCGATACTTGGAGAAGCTGTTTTTTCTAAATCAGATATTTTATTTTCTATGATTGTATCCATAATAAATCCATCTCATTCTATGAGATATATTACTTTTGAGTATCGGTAAATGCCTTAATTTGAATAAGAGGATTGCTTATTGGTGCGGTAGTCATGGTATATAGATGTTGTTTTATTGCCTGATGCCAAACCATGTTCATTTGATGTACAGGAACAAGCTTGCCCACCTGCGGCTGATAAGTTTACACGCTATACGCTAAACACTAAATTGAAAAACAAAACCAATCTGATATTGTTGGCCGGAACTCATTTTCTGGATTGATTTAATGCTTACTGCGGCTTGTAATATGTCATGGCTTCCGGGAGCAGGTTTTGAATGTCTTTGATTCTTGCTTCATTGGCCGGGTGTGTACTTAAAAGTTCCAGCGGCTGCGAACCTGAGCTTGCGGCTGCCATTCTTTGCCAGAAGGTAACAGCCTCATGTGGGTCGTAACCGGCCATTGCCATAAATACCAGGCCTAAATGGTCGGCTTCGCTTTCCTGCACCCTGCTGTATGGCAGGAGAACTCCAACCTGCGTTCCTACGCCGTAAGAGGTCATGAATATGTTTTTCGTTTGCTCAGGACGATTCTCAATCGCTTTCGAGAGTGCTATGCCGCCCATTTGTACGATAAGCTCGTGTGTCATTCTTTCGGCGCCGTGCCTGGCAAAAGCATGTGCGATTTCATGGCCCATAACGACAGCCAGACTGGTTTCCGTTTGAGCTACCGGCATCAGGCCTGTATAAACGACTACTTTTCCGCCCGGCATACACCATGCGTTCACATTCGGGTCTTCCACGAGATTGAATTCCCATTCGTAGCCATCCAATCGATCCTGGATTCCTTTTTCGTTGCAGTACTGCTCGACAGCTTTTTGAATTCTGCTGCCGACACGCTTGACCATTTGTGCCTGCTCGGCGTTCGTGCTGAGCTTATGTTGAGAGAGAAATTCCCCGTAGTTTTGAAAACTCATCGAGTTCATCGTAGAATTGGGCACAAGGTTGAACTGCTTTCTGCCTGTAATATCAACCTGCGAACAGCCGGATAATAACGAAATAATGCTTAGTAAAACGATAAGATTAATTTTTTTAAGTCTATTCATAACTGTTCTTCCTTTAACAAAAATATTATTAATGCTTGAGTTGTTGTAAATGCTCGATAATACCATGAGATTCCGTGATTTGACATAAACTCTTCAATTGCTCAAAAATATAATCCCAGTCCAAATACCCTTCCTTCCGAGTTATTATAGTCTCAACATCAGCCCAGTCTCTGGACCTGTCGGCAAATGATTTAAGAACTATCAGGTCTTCGGCTGAACAGGTAAGTAAAGACAATCCCGGCAGAAATTCATACCTGCCTGCTCTGGATATGATCCTTTCTTCATATTCAATTCCGCCGAGAGCGGCATCTATCGGAATTCCTTCTTTGGAAACAAGAAGCAGGACGCGATTGTTTAAGGCAAACTGACGAGCATCAGGAATACGTCCTTTATACAGATTTAACAATTGGTCTATATACTCTGCCTCATCCCCAAAACCTGTCAGGATTGTAATATCAATATCATTTGTTAACCGCGGCTGCCCCCAAAGCTGAAGTGCAATTCCACCGATAAAGCAATATCGCCATTTTAGTTTATTCAATAGAGCATCAAGCTCTGCTGCAACGTGTAATAGAGCCTTCATTTACGACACCTTGCAAAAAGACGCTGCTGCTCAACAAGTCCAGAAGTCTTACTGGGTGGATAATGTAATAGAGCGGAGTCGAAAGCATCTGATAATTGTTCTATAGCTTTAGCGGTATCACTGTTTCGTATAGCATCTTTGCGCAGCTTCTCTAATACAGGCCCAGCCGCTTTCCATCCTGCTATCCACCGTTGAACAGATTCTTTGTCCATCTCGTTCATATAGAATAATTATACCTGATTGATTTGAAGTATGCAAATATCTCGTTAGGAAAAATTGTTAGCACGTTTTCGTAAATTTACTTTCCGCTTGTTCTGTCGTAGATACCCATCATTAGTGATTTAACAGATATATCTTCGTCAATTGTTTCCCAGTGAAGGCCTGTTCCTCCGCCGCTGATTGTATAATCCAGCCTCTGTTTGTCTGTTGCTTTAAGAAGTCTCGGGAAGTATGCCAATGGAACGATAAGTTTCCTGCCGTCTTTTAATTCAACGCACATTTCGTCAGATTCAAATGTAACTCGTGACGCTAATGGTTCATGCACTAAAATATCCATTCCACACCTCGTTAATTAAATCACGTTTTTCATCGACAATCTTACTAAGCATTTTTAATTCAGCAGAAGTCATTCCATAAGATTCAGCAACGGAGACTTCAGGTTCAAGCCAGAATTTAGCAACTTTTTCAGCTTTTAGAACATGTATATGTAAAGGTTCACGAGGATTACCCTCATTTGAATAGAAAAAGAATCTATATCCTTTATATCTAAATACAACTGGCAATCTATAGCCTCCATATAATAAATATATTAATTATATTATACACTTTCGACAAATCAATATCAATATATTACTGTTTTCTTTTTGACAATTAATGAAAAGAAAAGTACCATTATTTGTATCTTTATTAAGGGATTTATTATGAGATTTTCGGAACGAATAGGTAAGAAAAAAGTAAAATGTGAGATTCAAACAGATTCAATGGATTCTGATTTGAGAAATAGTCTATGGAATGTTTTATACGATCAGATGTTAAGTCGGTTACAATTCCGTGGAAGTAATGAGGTGGATGAGAGTTGGATATATGTGATTGATTCTCTTTATAGCAATTTTTTTAAACAGCCACTTGATGAAATACCAATGTCACGAGCCTACCAAGTTCAAGAAAATGTAAAACAGTGGTTTTTTAAAGTTAAATATTATGAAATATATGACCTGATTGAATTTATAGCTCAGCTTGGACATCCGATAGTACCTGAAGTTTTCAAACACGAATGCAATCTCATATTAGAAAGAGAATTATCTGCTTATAGATTTGTTAACAATGAAATTGTTGCTATTACAGATAAAGTAGAAATAAATGAAATTGAATCAGCAATAGTAACTGCTACTGTAAATAGAATGCAAGGTGTTAGGGCACATTTGGAAACAGCATTAATTAAATTATCTGATAGAAAAAAACCTGACTATCGTAATTCAATAAAAGAATCTATATCTGCGGTTGAATCTCTTTGTATTATTATTTCAAAAGATCCTAATGCAAGTTTAGGACAAGCATTGAAATTAATCGAAGAAAAAATTGGTTTGCATCCGGCATTGAAAAAAGGATTTAGTTCTATTTATGGCTATACGAGTAATGCTGATGGTATCCGACATGCAATGATTGATGAGAGCGATTGTGATTTTGATGATGCAAAATATATGCTTGTTAGTTGCTCTGCTTTTATTAATTATCTTATTATGAAAGCGGAAAAAGCAGGTTTAATAAATTAAGGTAATTGTATCTTTCTTTCTAATTTGAATCTATCTCGGATTTTATCTGGTTTAGGAGGTTTATTGCTTCTATGGGAGTCAGGTTATTAATGTCGGTTGATGCGAGATTATCCAGAATATTTTTGACCAGAAAAGATTCAATCTGGCTTTCCCTTTATCTTTTGCTTTGATTCGATTTTTCTAATATCTTCGGCAATAGGTAAATTTTCGGGCATAGTTCCGCCAAGCTCTTTGATAGTCTGTCGTATTTTTACTCCGACCTGGCGATGAGTAGCATTTGCCTTTTCCTTACCTTTTATATTTTCTCGTATAAGTTTTTCTTCCGTCTGTGTAGCCCTGAAAAGATTAGCGGCCAATTCCGTACTGCCCATATGGTCAAGAATTTGTTGCCTTTTCTTAAGTCCTTTGCGTTTGTGAATATCTCCGGCAGTCAAGCCGCCATACAATCCCATATAACCATGATTTTGAAAAATTGCGTAATCAGAAGCCTTGATAACACCGGCTTCTTTTGCAGCTCCGGCAAGGCGTATGTTATGTGTTTTTATCTCCTTTCGCAAAAGAAGTCGTCTTTTTTCTTCAAGCTCCTGCTCGGAAATTTCCTGCTTTCTTGTCTGAACTGCAAAATATGTCTGGCCTAATGCAACTATTTCCTTTGATGGGTCAGCGTTCTGAACTATCAGATAACAGGCGTAACGGGACATATAAACTGAATTAATATGCCTTTGAGCGCTGCTTCCGATACTGACCATTTCGGTGATGTCAACGAAATGGTCTTCTATGCGATGTCCACTGTTAAAACAGGCCGCTTTAGCTTTTTTGATAACTTTTTCAAAATTTCGATAATCAGAGTAGCCGAGAAGCTGTGAGAAATCTCTACTTGACCAATATTCATTGCCTGTTTCGTTGATACGTTTAATTCGCTCAAAAGGTGAATCATTTCCTGTTGGGGGTGTTTTGATAATCTCTTTTGCCATAATTGCTTTTCTCCATTAGCCGCGATCTAAAGCAGGATAATATAATCATATTGTTTGATATTATAAGACCTTGCCTCAAATAGTCAAATACCAATTTTTGTAGTGGATATCTTATTCGGAATATTCCATTTTTAATTTTCGTTGATTTCGGTTTTTATCTGGTTCAAAAGGTTAATTGCTTCGAGGGGGGTAAGGTTGTTTATGTCTGTAGATGCGAGTTTGTCGAGGACGTTTTTGTGTTTTTGAACGAATAGAATTTCTTCGCTTGATTCTACTGTTTTGTGTTTTGAAAGATGCTCGCCGGTAGCTTCTTTCTGAAATGTGCTTTCGAGTTCTTCGAGAATTTCTTTGCTGCGTTCGAGAATAGTTTTCGGAATGCCCGCAAGTTTTGCTACGTGGATGCCGTAGCTTTTATCCGAACCGCCGGGAAGGATTTTATGTAAGAAAACTACCTCGTCCATCCATTCGCGAACCGCTACGTTGCAGTTTTTAATATTCGAAAAAAGTTCCGACAATTCCGTAAGCTCGTGGTAATGTGTTGCGAAAAGGGTGCGGCATTTTATATTATTCGCTATATGCTCTGTAATCGCCCAGGCCAGTGACAGGCCGTCATACGTGCTTGTGCCGCGTCCCACTTCGTCGAGGATAACCATTGACTTTTCGCCGGCGTTATTAATGATGTTGGCCGTCTCGGTCATTTCGACCATGAAAGTTGACTGGCCCCGCACGAGTTCGTCGGAAGCTCCTACACGTGTAAAGATTCTATCGACAAGACCTATTTCAGCTTGCTGTGCAGGTATGAATGAGCCTGTTTGAGCCATCAATACAAGCAATGCAACCTGGCGGATATAAGTGCTCTTGCCGCTCATGTTGGGACCTGTTATTACGATGAT
>CAYSHS010000159.1:0-7408 GCA_964430845.1 uncultured Pirellulales bacterium
CATCGGGTTTTGGCCGTGTTAGCCGCCCGGATGAGCCAATATCCCAGATTTATTTCTGAAATCTTTTTTATTTCGCAACTACTGCTTAACTTGGATTAGAACTGTTTCAGAAGACTTATACCGAGAGCTTGTTTTTCTTTTTTAGATTTTTTTTATGTTAATCCTCGAAAGGTAAAGATGCCGAATAGTTTGGTGCCTCTTTTGTGATTTGTATATCGTGGGGATGAGACTCGTGAACAGAAGCTGCGCTGATACGAACAAACCTGCTGTTTTTCATCAGCTCCTCGATATTTTTCGCCCCGCAATATCCCATACCGGCTTTGAGGCCGCCTACAAGCTGATATACGAAGGCGCTCAGCATCCCGCGGTAAGGCACGCGTCCTTCCACGCCTTCGGGTACGAGCTTGCTCTGTTCGGCAGTGCTGCTCTGGCCGTAGCGTTCGGCTGAACCTTTTACCATCGCTCCGAGAGAACCCATGCCCCTGTATTCCTTGAACTGCCTGCCTTTGTAAATCACTAATTGTCCCGGACTTTCTTTGAGACCCGCGAAAAGCGAGCCTATCATAACGCATGAAGCACCAGCGGCGATTGCTTTTGTGATGTCACCGGATTGTTTGATTCCGCCGTCTGCTATGACGGGGATATTATGCTTTTGTGCGGCTTTGAAACAGTCTAATATTGCCGATACCTGCGGGACACCTACACCTGAAATTATTCTTGTCGTGCATATTGCACCAGGACCTATGCCGACTTTGACTGCATTGGCGCCTGCATCGATTAAATCCTCAGCGGCCTGGGCGGTCGCGATATTTCCTGCGATAACATCTATTTCATAGCTGGTTTTTATCTTCTTAACAGTATCAAGAACATTCTGTGAGTGCCCATGAGCTGTATCGACAACAATAATATCTACGTCTGCATTTATCAGGGCTTCTATCCTCTCGTATTCATGAACACTGACTGCGGCACCTACGCGAAGCCTGCCTCGCTGGTCCTTGGCAGCTATCGGGTATTGCAGGACACGGTCAATATCTCTCATGGTTATAAGGCCTGCCAGCTCGTAATTACCATTGACCAGGAGAAGTTTTTCGACCTTGTGTTTCTGGAGGATTTCCTTTGCCTGTTCGAGAGTAGTTCCAGCCGGGCCTGTGACGAGCTTATCTTTTACCATTACATCATTAATTTGAATGTCGTAATCTTTGAGGAACTTCAAATCTCTTCGTGTAAGTATTCCGACCAGTTTTTTGCCCTTGACGATTGGGATACCTGAGACGTTCTGTTCCTGCATAAGCTGAAGCGCTCTGCTGACAGGCTGGTCGGGCGACAAAGTTACTGGGTCCGAAATAACACCATGCTCGGAGCGTTTGACCTTCGATACCTCGCGTTTTTGTTCCTCAATCGAAAGATTTTTATGAATTATACCGATTCCGCCTTCCTGAGCCAGAGCTATCGCCAGCGCGGATTCTGTGACGGTATCCATCGCGGCAGAGACTATGGGTATATTGATTTTGATATTATTTGTCAAACTGGTTTGCGTGTTCGCTTTGCTTGGCACAAAATCGCTTTTAGCCGGTACTAGAAGCACATCATCGAAAGTTATACCTTCAGCAACAATTTTACTCTTATCCATTCTTATCTCCATGTTACAATAGCCATTTATAAAAAATTTGGTTTTAGAGTATAAAGCAAGCACGAGCCTTCGTCAAAACAATTTTTAACAGTTTTATATCTGTTTGATTAAGTATATCGATGCTAAAAGAGTTGTAATGTTTCAATCTTATTTTGTATGGTTTTTGTTCTGCTGTTCTGGAATAGAATTGGGGTATTCCTTTCGAACTTTTCAATTCTCTTTCTTATGGTTTTACAGTATTCTGAGTTCAATTCAAAGGCGATACATTCCCGATTATTTCGGAAGCATGCTTCTATGGTTGTGCCGGTTCCTGCAAATGGATCTAATACTACGCCTTTTTCAGGAGAGGAAGATTTTACCATTCTTTCGATAATTTCCAGGGGCTTTTGTGTAGGATGGTCTTCACGCTCTGAATGAATTCTGTGTAATCTTGAGATTGACCATATATCTTTTGGATTATAACCCATTTCTAACCACTTTTTACCGACAAATATTGACCTGGTGCGAGCCTTTTTGGTTGCAGGATCATAAGGAATTCTTACTGGGTCTAAATCGAAAAAATATTTTCTTGTCTTGGCAAAAAAACCGATATTATCATGCACTGAACTATATTTTCTTGTAGTTCCCCCCATACTGGGAACGCGCCTGTCCCAAATTATTTCATTAACCATAATCATGTGTTTTTTTAAAAAGCAAAATATTTCAGGAGAAAATTGCCATGTTGCAAAGATATATAATGAACCGGTTTGTTTTAATTTAGGTATTGTTGATAATATCCAGTTTTCAGTCCATTTTAAAAATTCTGCCGGTTTTTTCTTGTCAGAACCATTGCCGTAATCTTTTCCTAAGCAATATGGTGGATCGGCTATGACGAGATCGACACTTCCGTCTTTTATTTTATTTACGCCTTGAAGATAATCTTCGTTATATAGATTGTACTGATTCATAATATAATGCTTTTGGAATTTTCGCGAAGTAATTGTAAGAATTCTTTTCTGGATCGCTCTATTATATCAGACTTATAGTATGCCTGTATCTTGTCATTTCTTGGGTTAACGTAAATGGGAAGAAACTGTGGAGAAAACATGTGAATGTAATCTTTTACAAATGATATATTTATGTTTCGAAATTTAAAGCCAAAAACAGCATAAATGAGCCTATAATTTAAATTTGCACTGTATTGCATGTATAGCTTCTCGACAGCAGCAATATCATTCTTGTTGTCGCGTGTTTCTGAATTTGTTATCTTTACATTTACGAAATAAGTTTTACCATTTTTTGTTATTTCACAATCATGCAGGCAAGTATCTGGTAGGTCTATATTAACGTTATCAAGATTTAGAACCTTGCAGTTATATTTTGTTTGTTGTGTTATAACTTGTTCGACAATCCAGCTAACTGAGCGTGTATGTGGTCTTAATCCATAAGGTAAGATTTTGGGATCAGTAATGTCAAAAGATGGAATTATATCTATGACTTTTCGAAATAAAATATCCATTTCAGAAAGCTCTTTTTTAATTAGTTCGATTTCATTCATTCTATTATACTTTAATAGATTATTTTTAATATTGACTTCATTTTTCTTCGCTATAGATTCATTCTTCTGAACGAGCCTGAAAGCAAAAATGTCATTATTATGATGCCTGCCACAAAGTGTATATCTCATTTGAATAAGATATGCAAGTATAAAATTTATGTTTCCTTTTTGTTTATTGAGTATGAGAATTGCGCCATATAAATTATTTTTTTGAAAAAATCCTGCTTTTTATCTGAACTTGATGATATATTTGATGTTAAGGTATTGAAATAAAAGGAGTTAAGAAAGAATAAAATTTGCGCCCATTTTGGGAATATTGGCAAGTCTATTATATTGAAAGCTAATTCAGCAAAAAGAAGTTGAATGTAATAAGGAAGAACAATTTGAAAGCTCGTGAGCCTGATATAGCTTTGGTCAAAGCGGCGGCAGAAGGTAATGTGGAAAGTTTTACCGAATTAGCCGCATGGTACTATACACCTATGGTTGCTATCGCTCATTCGATTATAGGTGATAGGGATTTGGCAGAAGACGCGGCTCAACAATGTTTTGCCAAAGCGGCTGTGATGTTGCCGCAGTTGAAAGACTATAGGAGATTTGCCGGCTGGCTCGTGGCTATATGCCGGAATGAGGCAAAGGATATTATAAGGCTCGAAAATAACCAACATAATGCTGAAAAGCTCTCTGAAATAACAATTGATTCCAATCATGATGAATCAACTGACGTTGTGAAAAATGCGTTGAACAAGCTTTCTGCTTCGTCAAAGGAAGTGATTTATCTTCGGTATTATGATGGACTTTCTTACGACCAAATTTCGGAAGTTCTGGGTATCTCCGAGCAGGCAATCAACGGCAGGCTGCGAAGGGCAAAGAAAAAATTAGCTCAAATATTAAAACGTGAAGGTTTTAAGCAGGTGTAATTATGAACGAGAAAAATGATAAATGGCTTGATGAAATAATTTCCAAAACAATTAATACCGAAAAGCCGCAATTCGATGCAGAAGAATTTAAACAAAAGTTTTCGGAAGAAATGGGAATACTTCAGTCGAGAACATCGAAACAACAGAAATCGAATTTATGGAAAAGTATTTTGAGTGATCCGATTTCGAGCCTGGCAACTGCTGCGGTTATAATTCTTATGATTGGATTATTTGTATATTTTTCGCAAACAAATGAAATCGCAAAACCTCCTGTCTCTAAGAATGTCGAAAAGTCACCTGCTGAAATGTTGTCAACAATGTCACTAATTGTGACATATCGACAAGGTGGGATAGAAGCAATGGAAAAACAGATGGATGAGGCTATTCAAAAGCTGGAACCTTCAACGAGCAATGTGACTATTGAAGAACTGCTTAAAGGCTTTAATAGCTTATAAAATTAGAAAGGATAATATTATGAAAATATTAAGAAACTATAATTTGATAATTGTTATTTTATGTGGTCTAATTTTATCAAATTCGATGGCTTTTGCACAACCTCCCGACAACGCGGCATTGCTCTATTATCAGGCTTTTTTGCTATATGAAAAACCTGATAACGACACAATGGAACAAATGCTTTCCGATTTCCGCAACGGTAAGATAGAATCTAATGAATTAATTGAGCAATACATAGAAAGAAATAAGCAGGTAATCGATCTTATCGCAAAGGCATCCGATACTGCGAATTGCGACTGGGGTATAGATTATTCACAATCGTTCAATATGATTATGCCACACACAGCTCAAATTCGTAAGTTAGTCTTTTTAATTTCTGCGGATGCTAAATTGCTCGCTGAAAAGGGTAATTATAAAGGTGGATTATCACGCTGTTTAACTATTTATAAAATGGCTTTGCATGTAACTGATAAGCCTGAAATAATCAGTTATTTAGTTGCAATTGGATTAAATGGTCTCGCAGATAAATCAATAGAAGATGCTTTGGGATATTTGCCGGAAGATATAGAAAAATTAACCTGGTTGAAAAATGAATTAGTACAGCTTGAAAACAAGTTTCCTTCATTTGTGGACTGTCTTGATTTTAAGAGTGAATTAGTGGCATCGATTACACGAAAAGATAAGGCTGATTTAATTGCAAAGGTAGCATTGGAAGGTTTTGATGAGCCATATAAGGATTTAGCGGAGCGTGTGCTTACGGCTGATGAAGATTTTTTTATAAGAAATAGAAACAAATGGCAAGAGAGTATGGCAGAAATAAAAGAAACTCTCGAATCTGAAATACCTTATCCACAAACATATGCAAAACTCGATGAACTTGTGAAAAAGTTTAGTCAAGGTGCCGACAAGGATCCTGATGTAACTATAAATAATATTTTCACACCGGCAATGGATATAAAAGTATATACTCTTGCAGTAAGGAGAAAAAGTAACTTCAATGCTATTCATACTGCCATAGAAATTTACATAAAAAAGGCTCAAACTGGAAAACTTCCAGATAAACTGCCAACCGGTTTGCCAAAAGATATGTTAAGCGGCAAAGATTTTATATATGAAAAAACAAGCGATGGTTTTATCCTCAAGTGTCAGGGAAAGGATTTGTCGAGAGACGAAACATATCAATATGAATTTAAGGTTAAAAAATAAACAATTGACAAAAACAAAGTTAAAAAAGGCCGGTTTCCTTCGACTTTGCTCAGGACGGAAAGCCGGCTTTTTTTATGGGTTTTTTGATAAAATTTTGCATATCTTAGACTAAAATATATACTTAAATCGTTATATCATTGTAAACGGTCGTTTACTGGACTGGATAAGCAATATTGATGATTGAAGACAAGATACTTGTATGGAAGTTTAATCGGGGCAGCAAAGAAGCTTTCCGCCGCATATATGAAAAGTACAAAGATGACCTGCTCGGTCTTGCTGTAACTTTACTGCGAGATAGAAGCATCGCTGAAGATGTTGTGCATGATGTGTTTATCTCATTCGCGGCAACTACAGGTAACTTTCGTCTTACAGGAACTATTAAAGGTTTTCTGTCAACTTGTGTAGCGAATTGTGCTCGTGATAAGAACAAAATGAAAGTTGGCCGGAATGTCGAGCCGGATTTCATAGATGTGATTGATACTGATTCAGACGGGCCGCTTGAAAAAGCTATTGATTGCGAAGAATCAGTAAGAATACAGGATTTACTTGCCCGGCTTCCTTATGAACAGCATGAGGTAATTGTATTGCATTTGCATCAGGAAATGAGTTTTCGTGAAATCGCAGCCGGACTTTATGTTTCGATTAATACAGTTCAGAGCCGATACCGGTACGGCTTACAAAAACTTCGTCAAATTTTAGATGGTACGGTGACAGAATGATAAGTTCAAAAAATGTTGAAAAAATAATACGAGATGGAAAGCCGAATGTTAAAACCAATAACCAATTGGATAAATTAATTATTGGCGGTTCTTATTCGATAATGAACGAATCAAAATCACTATCTCCCGAATTCAGTATATCTATTTTACTTGTGCGACATAAAGTCGCTGTTAGTGGCATCGCGGCTGTAATAATTCTGGCATTAGGATTCCTTTTATTCCGGCCTGAAACTCAGAACAATATCGAACCTCCGGAAGTAATAAAAGTAATAGAGACACCTTCTGAAATGTTAACATTAAGGTCACTGAAATTAGCTTATTACAATGGCGGCATTGAAGCGGTAGAAGCTCAGTGTGATAATGCTATCGAGCGATTAAGGCCAAAGCCCGAAAAAATAACAATTGAAGAATTATATGCTGAGATTAATGGTACATAAATTGAGAGGATATAAAATGAAAAAAAATAATCATAAGTTGTTTATTATAATAATCTGGTTTTTTCTAATAATTGTTTCATCGAATTTATATGGCAAAGAATTTCCACCTGATAACGCGGCTGTTCTTTATCTGCGTGCTTTTATTTTGTATGAAGAACCAGATAGTGATTTAAGCAAAATGCTTGATGATTTACGTGATGACAAAATCAAACCTAATGAGCAGATAAGAGAATATTTTAAAAGAAATCAGCAAGTGGTTGAACTTGTCACAACTGCTTCCCAAATAAAAAACTGTAACTGGGGAAGAGACAACTCGAAAGGTTTCGATTTAATGATGCCGGAGCTTTCTCTTGTGAGAAAACTGGCTTTTATGTTAGTTGCGGATTCAAAAATATACTTATACGATGGAGATTATAAAACTTCACTGGAAATATGCCTGGCTGTTCACAGAATGGCTAATCACGTAAGTGATGATTTGATAATATCTAATTTAGTTGGTGTCGCAA
>CAYSHS010000160.1:0-7377 GCA_964430845.1 uncultured Pirellulales bacterium
TCTGTGTAACTATTTTTCTATCATCCATGTACTAACCTTCTTAAAATAATAACCACAATTTATTTCAATTTTACTCAAATACAAACAGATTATATCATTTTTTTGAAATTAATTAAAACCTTCCACTTTGTTAACATCACAAAAACTGTTTATTACGATGACGGAACAATAAATGTAACTCTTTGTTATAAATCGTTTCCCGCTCAAATTCGAATCCTGATTTTCTCATGACAGCCTGTGATGCCAGGTTATCAGGTTTTGTAATAGAAACCAAACTGGAAAATCCAATCTTAAATAATCCTATTTGCACAATTTTCATAGTAAATTCCGTTGCCAAACCTTTATTCCAGAATTCAGGTAATAATCCATATGCCACTTCTACTTCAATCTTACCTTCCAATGTAGCATTTCTCAATCCTCCACGTCCGACATGATAACCAGTAATCTTCTCTCGAAGTATCCAAATTCCATACCCATATTTTTCCCAGTGAGACAAATTCCGTTCCATATAAGCCAGCGTCTGCTGATGTGAGCGTACGCCGCCGAGATATAACATTATTTGATTATTCTGATGCATGTCATGGATAAAGTCAAAATGTTCATTTTGTAAACGTTCTGCGGCAAGCCTTTCGGTATTAAAGCTATCCAAATTATTTATCATGATTTCTGTAATACTCTTAATATGGCTTCATAACATCAAACCATAATTCTTATAAACCGGGAATAATTCCGTCCGAATCCATTGAGTCGCCGTCTGAAACATACGCATCGATTTCCACCTCATGTATGCCCCAGTATTCGAGGGCGTTTTCAAGCTGATTTTCCATCATTGAGGCAGTTTTCCTGCGCGTAAACCATGCGAAAATAAAAAAAGGCCAAAGAATAGGAATAATCGCCAAAGGAATCATAACCCAGCCAAAGCCTTTGAGCATGGTTTTTCCCGTTTTGAGTTGTTGAGCCGCATCCCGTAGATAAATAAGACGCCTGCGCCTCTGCTCGCTCTGGCTGTACTGCGAAATAGCTTCGTCAAACTCCGCAAGCTGATTTATATCAAGAGGATTCCGCCGGTAATCATTAAAATAATGCGTGTTCCCCATCCCGGTGTTAGTCTTCGTTCATATTCAGCGTAACCTTTGCCGATTTGAAATTCTTGGAAGTTTGTCCCTGGTTACTGAGAATAAATCTTTCCCATACCTGGCCAGTTGCACTGTCGAGCACATACGCATGGTTGTCTCTTACAGCTATCTCGAATCGTCCGTTAGGTGAAGAAGCAGAATATTGCCCTGCACCCATTACTAAACCTATGCAAGCTGCAACCAAAATACCCATAATAAAGCTCTTAATATCGATTTGCCTGCTCATCATTTCTCCCTTTCAATTTTCTTAAAAGTTAATAATCGCAGCGTATAACACACAATCCTGCACGCCACTATAATCATATATACGCCCAAAACACAAAAACTTCAATTAAAAAATAAAAACCGCTTGACTATTCAATAATTTCACATATAGAATTAATATTTCGCTGAGAATATTCGAGAAATACAGTATAAATAATATGGAAAGTTCATTCGATAACAACTTCACATTCCATGCACCCTGGAGCCGATCTGTCAAATTAACAACAGTATTTACGTCTATCATATTAATAGGGATAGGTCATTTTGGCATTTTTGTAGGACAATATATAAAAACGTTATGGTTTTTATCAATGGTAATACAGCCTTTTGCTGTTCTTATTATTATATTTTTTATATGATTCGGGGCTATGCAATCACACAAAATACATTATTAATTAAGCGACTATTCTGGAACACAAAGCTGGATTTGGCATGTTTATTATCAGTAGAAGTTGATCCCGAAGCCATGTCCGGTTCAAAAAGAATTATCGGCAACGGCGGCCTATTCTGCATCACCGGCTCATACTGGAATAAGAAAAATGGTTCGTATCGAGCATTTGCCACAAATCCAAAACTCTCAGTTATATTAAAGTTTATAAATCAAACTATAATAGTAACACCAGGCAAACCGGAAGATTTCGCCGCCAAACTTAATGAATTGAGAAGCTTATAAAAGTTCAAGTATTATTTATTCACTGCCCATAATTTCAATAGAATCATGGAGATGTTTCAGTAGATAGCTTTTCTCCGGGCCGCCAAGATGTTCCCAGGGTAGAGTTTCTTCGGGCGTAAATTCTTTTTGGGCAAGAGAATCCATATTAAGTCCATATTGTTCGAAGGCTTTTTGCCATGTCTCAAAATTAAAACATTCGTCCCACAAATCGAATTTCGCACCCGCTCGCCATGCGGCTTCTATTACACCACCCAATTTCCTGTCACCACGCCCGACCGCTGATTCCAGTACACTTGCATGAATGTTGTGGAACTTGAACATCAGGAATTTTGCGCGGAGATTCCTTTTTTCATCGAGAATTATTTTTCTCGCCTGCTCGAAATATTCTCTCGGTTTTTGACCAAGCCACCCGAATGGAGTATGAGGCTTGGGGACAAACCAGCTTACAGCGACATTAATACTACCTGTTTTATTATCAATCTTTTTTCGCAGCTTCGCCAAATCGTATGATAAATGAACAATTCTTTTCACATCGTCCAATGTCTCGCCCGGCAGACCAACCATGAAGTATAACTTAAATTTCTGCCAGCCTGCACGATAGGCTGCTTCTGCTGCTGCAAACAAATCTTCATCTTTGAGAGGTTTATTAGCGATTCGCCGCAGCTTTTCGCTGGCTGCTTCGACTGCGATTGTAAGTCCACCTTTTCGCACTGAACGAACCAATTCAGGAAGCATCTTCAACTGCTTATCAACACGCAGGCTGGGCAGGGATATTCCAACGTGCTTATCCTTAAAATATTCGTGAAGACCAGTGACAAGTTTTTCAAGCTCCGGATATTCGGCACTCGATAAACTCAGCAAACTAACTGTATCATATCCGGTCGAATGATAACAGGCTTTGGCAATTTCAATTATCCTATCGACACTTCGATAGCGTATAGGTCTGCGGCAGAAACTTGCCTGGCAAAACCTGCACCTTCCGGGACATCCTCGCATTATCTCGACACTCACTCGCTCATGCACAGCCTGAACAAAAGGAATTATTGGAGTCAGCGGCACATGCGCATTATCGAAATCCTGTACGATTGCATTATGCAATCTGTGACTCGTGGCTCGTGACTCGTAAATAGAAGGAACATAAGCCCAATCGAATTTATCTGATATTTCCTGCAGAATTTCCTTTTTGGATACGCCGGTCTTTTTCTTTTCCCTGATTAAATTCGCAAGCTCTATTACGGCCTCCTCTCCTTCACCAAGAACAAACATATCAAAAAAATCTATAATTGGCTCGCAGCAGTTTGCCATCCCCCCGCCTCCAACAACCAGTGGGTCATCTTCACTTCTTTCGCTGCTTTTAATTTTGATGTTGCCCATATCGAGCATATTCAGCACGTTCGTATAACACAGCTCATTGGTCAGGCTAAAGCCAACTATATCGAAACTTCCTAAAGATGCTTTTGACTCAAGGCTAAAGAGTGGGATATTTTTCTCGCGCAGAATTTTCTCAACATCAATCCAGGGTGAAAAAACACGCTCAGCCGCAACTGAATCTATTTCATTAAGGCAATCGTAAATTATCGATAGTCCCGTATGAGACATTCCAACTTCGTAAACATCGGGAAAACATAACGCAACTGTCACTTCACACTGGGCAAGGTCTTTCTTTACCTGGTTTATCTCGCCTGCGATATACCTTCCAGGCTGCTGCACATAGGGAAGAAACTCATTTTCAACACGTTCGGTTAATATTACTACTTTCTTTTTTTTCATCTTTCCATTATAACTTCCTTATCGTATATTTTCTATGGATTGTTTCTTTATGAATACAAAAACTCGAAGCATTACAATATTTGTTTTCGCCATTTTTGTGATAATCGCGATGTTTTCATCGATTATCAAGAGGCAGCCTGCCGAGTTCGAGAGCGGCTACAGGCTGGTTATGGGTACGTTCGCGCGAGTTATTGTTGTAGCTCAAAATTCCAAAGTTGCACAAAAAGCAGTAGAGGACGCCTTCGCCGCCATCGAAAAAGTCGATGACCTGATGAGTGATTTCAAGGACGATTCGGAAATAGGTATCGTAAATAAAGAGGCATTCCAAAGGCCGGTACAGGTAAGCGATTCCACATTTGAAGTCATTCAAAGAAGCATCAAGTTCAGCAAACTTACAAATGGAGCTTTCGACATAACAGTCGGGCCTCTTGTAGCTTTATTCCGCAAGGAAAAAGAGACCCAAATTGCTCCGACAAATGAAGAAATCGAGCAGGCAAAATCAAAAGTTGGTTACGAAAAACTGATACTTGACGAAGCAAACAGGACAGTTAGCTTTTCAGTTGAAGGAATGAAGCTTGATCTCGGTGGAATAGCAAAAGGCTACGGCATAGATAAAGCAATCGAAGCAATTCAAAAAAACGGGGCACTCGGAGCAATGGTAGATATTGGTGGTGATGTTCGATGCTTCGGAACGCCGCCTGAAGGCAGAAAATCATGGGTAGTTGGAATTCAGAATCCGAATATCGACGACCAGTCAAGCGGAAGCGGACTTATAATGACACTGAAAGCAAATAATAAAGCAATCACAACCAGCGGTGACTATCAGCAGTTCGTATTAATAAAAGGCAAAAAACAAAGCCACATTATCGACCGCAAAACAGGGACCGGCGCAGAAGGCTTGTCAAGTGTCACTATTATCACAGATAACGCAACCAATGCAGATGCCCTCGCGACCGCGATAAGTGTAATAGGAGCAGAAAAAGGTATTGAACTAATTGAAAATCTCGACGAAACAGAAGCTATTTTGATACCTTCCGGCCAAACAGAATTTATATCCACAAGCGGCGCAGAAAAATATATTCAGAATTAGGAATAATAATGATGAATAAGCCACATGTTGAATCTTTAATCTATAAAGTTATTTTTTCTGAAGACGTTGATTACGACAAAGCACCACCATTAAAAGAGGAAACTAATCATTTTATATGCACGATTGACCAAGGAAAAGCCGTTTTCGAAATGAAGACACACTTTCAAAAAGAGGAAGAAGCAAGAAAAGTGATAAGAAATAATGCTTTTAATTCACTAACAGATAAAGAACAGAAATGGCTTTTAGATTTAATAAAGAATGTCGTTATTCGGCATGGAAATTATGCTTACAATCCATCACAACCTTTCTCAAAGATTACTTTCAATGACTTACCTGATCTTTCTTAACCATTCATTTACTTTGATTGGGAAATTTGGAAACCAATAGTGGATTTGCTGTATTATATGATTACTTTCATCGGATATTAACTAATCGTAACAATTCCAAGAGTTCAATCATGCTACTTATGGGATAATACTTCTTTAGGCAGAAGGATTCTTATTTCTTTGCGGACTCGTCTTGCAAGTGTAAGACTACGTTTGGCTTCAGGAAGTTGAATTGGTTCATAATCACCAGGATAACGAGTAACCGTAGCATAATCAGTAAGTCGTCTTTGTTCTTCAATACTCAATTTAAGCCAAATACTTTCGGGTAATATTGAAACTAAATGCTCAATATCATGTGTTTTGGGAAAATCGATACTCTTTATTACAAAAAAAGCCTTTAAATATTTCTCTACACATTGCTGGGCATGAAAACATACGGCATCCATAGGACAGTCTTTACTCATTTTCAATAAATAAGAAGAAGTTTTAAGATCATTTTCAGCCTTAGCAATCCATTCTCCTGCAACAATAAAGACTCCGCTATTTTCGCGCATACAACAATTTACCTTCCATCGCGGCTGGTCGCTCGATAGTACCGACAATTTCCTTACGCCAGTTGAAATCATCAGGAGTAGAAATTATTACATCTTTAGCAATAGGAAAATCATGTAGAGCAACCGCTACTTCTATCGCTTTTTCACGTTTGGAACCGGAAACTGGCATGATTACAAGCAAGTCAACATCACTGTCTATTCCAGCTTCTCCGCGAGCATGAGAGCCAAATAGAATAATTTTTTCCGGCTGAAATTGCTTTACTATCCGCCTAACCATTTGTTTTATGTAGTTCTTTGTTGTATGATTTTTTTTGCCCATTATTTCTGCCTACATCGGAAAAAGCAATATATCCTATTCTTAGGAGATTTTACTACATATCTATTAATAAGGCAAGATATTAGGCAGTCTCTTAAAGACAATCAGCTAATGAGCATTATTTCGATGCAGCGGCGGCTTTTTCAACCGGCATAGCTGGTTCCGGGGCGGATTTGCCGCGATAAACGATGACTTTGGCGGGACATTTGTTCATGGCGGTTTCTGTTTTTTCGCTTGGTTCGTATCCGGCATAATCCATACGTGCCAGATTATCTGAAATAGTGAAAAGGTCTGTCTGCTTTGCACAAATGCCGCATCCTATACAGCCGACTTTGCAGACGGAACGTGTGACTTTGCCTGTTTCTTTGTTGCGGCAGGCGACAACCATCATATTTTCATGGCTGAATGGAACCATCTCAATTATATTTCGTGGACATGCTTTAACACAAGCAGTGCAGCCTGTGCATTTATTGTAATCGACAGTTGCCAGGCCATCGATAATATGCAAAGCATCGAACTTGCACGCTGCAAGACAATCGCCGTAACCAAGACATCCGAACGCACATGCCTGAACATTTGGCAAAGCATTCGCTGCAATACAGCTTTTAAAACCATCATAATTCGCATACATGGTTTTATCTTCATTATGCGCCCTGCAGTGCACAATAGGTCTTTGCCGTGGACCTGAGTCACTTACCTGCAAATTCAATATTTCAGCGATTTTAGCAGAAGCGGCAGCGCCGCCTGGTGAACATTTTCCAATCAATTCAGGATTTTCAAAAATAGCTTTTGCATACTGGCCGCAGCCTGCATAGCCGCAGGTGCCGCAATCGATTTTAGGCAGAGCATTATGAATCTGCTCTATTTTGGGATCGGCAACAACCTTCAGTTTTATACTCGCTATCAGCAGGACAAGGGCAAAGGCCGCACCCAAACCAAGCATTATCGCGCCAGCCGGCCAGATATTATTTATTATTTCTAAAATGTCAGCTATTATCATTATTTATTACCTTATAACAGAAAAAGTTCAAAGTGACTAAAGTATAAAGTGACTAAAGTTATCATATTTATTTTATTATTCCTCGTCAGCTATTACTTATTCGCAATAGATGTAAATATGGCAAGTAATTCGCTGCATTCTTCATATTCCCATTTGATTTTTGTCCATGAAAGCCATTTTACTTTAACAATCAGTTCCAACCAGTACTGGGTTTCACTTGCTTCACTTTCACATATCTTAATTTTATT
>CAYSHS010000161.1:0-273 GCA_964430845.1 uncultured Pirellulales bacterium
GTTTCTCTGGGTTAAGCCAAATAAAAAGTCATTCTTTAATACTGGTGTATTAAATTCGACACTTATTTCATTATTAGACCAAAGCTGTTGTGTTTTGAATTCATCGCCTTCTTTTGTGATTTTCAGTGCGTATATACCATTATTTCCCATTCCATAGATAACAGAATTTGCCTCGTCTGCAACAGGAGAAGAAGCTGCATATCGGCCGCCATAAGCTGCTACCTGCCACAGGAGCTTTCCATCTGCAACAGCCAGGCTCACAACGTTTCTTTC
>CAYSHS010000161.1:283-7317 GCA_964430845.1 uncultured Pirellulales bacterium
AGGAAAGCGCGTATTCGTTCCGGAAAGAGAAGCGCTTAGTGTCTCCGATTGTCGTTACAGCAGGCGAGGCATAGGAAGGTCCGTTGCCTGTTCCTCCTGACCATTTCCACTTTGGATCTCCGGTTACTGTGTCATACGCAACGACGGCACCGTCAGAAGCGTTGCCAAAATGTCCGATGCACAGGTTGCCCACTACAACAGGTGACATAGCTGTATGGAATCTTGGAAAGGCGCCTGGAAAATCGTTTTTACGCCATAATACTTTATGTGTTTCAACATCGAGACATGAAAGAGTCCCTGTAACTCCTAATGTATATATCTTTCCATCTGCAATAGTTGGCGAGCTGCGAGGACCTGCATGTCCCTGGTCCACGCCGCTTATTGCAGGTACCTCGTATTTATCACTCCAGGTTTCCTTACCCGTTCCCGCATCAAGACAAAGAACGACTTCATTGCCTTCTTTTCGTGTGAAAACGTAAAGCTTATCACCCACAAGTGCAGGCGTGGAATCCGTACCTTCTCCGACTGTAACGTTCCATTTCTTCGTAAGCACTTTCGGCCATGCCTGTGGTGCAGTGAAACCTGTTACCTTCGCGTCACGATTTTGGCCTCGCCATTGAGGCCAGTCCTGTGCCAAAACGCAAATATCACACATAAATAAAACGCAAATCACAAAGACATATTTTAGACGAATTGTATTTTTCATGGTTAAGTCTCCTGTTACATTTTAAAGAACGAAACTAAACAAATTTTCTCTTACCTTGCTTTATAATTTATATTCGTTATTATTTTATGTCAATATTTATTTTTCAATTAAGCTTGACGAATTGCAGGTATAAGAGGATACTTTGCTCAAAAAATATAATGAAAAATATGTTTGGCTGAAGTTAAGCTTCGATTGCAGGCGATTTTAACCTGTAATTCCAATACTCCTAATTTTACTATAGAATAGTAGGATATAGACATAATGAAATATTATTCGTTTTCTGTGAAGGGATTCCGGAATGAATAACAGGTTCCCGATTATTCCCTTTATTATGATATTTTTGCTTTCAAGCGGGTGTCAAACACATCCACACTATCAGCTCAGCGAATTAAGTTTAGCCGGTAAAGATGGAATACATGGTTATTACGATTCTGCGAGAGATGGAAAACCCGATTTTTTCACTTTTACTGACAGCGGCGGCAGGATAAATCGTATAGGCTATGATAATGACGCTGATGGTGTGCCTGATGTTATTGTTGACCTGGATGAAATTCCCGCTTCACGATGTCGTCACCTGGTTATTATTCTTGACGGTTTTGGTTATGATGTTATCAGAAAATGTTATGATTCCGGGAAACTGAGGATGTTTTATCCTCCCTCACGCGTGGTGTCACCTTATCCATCGGTAACGGAGGTCTCTATTTCAGCCATACTGGGCAGCTCTCCATGCAGAGCGGTTCAGTCAAAATATTTCGATAGAAAAACAAACTCTATGTCAGGCGGAGTCATGGATTATATGAAAGGGAAAAACGAACCCTTTGATTCCCTGCTTACTTATCGTGCACCACAGCATGTTGATGGCTTGAGCTATCTTTTTGGTATGCCCATGTTTGACTCGGAGCTAAATACTGTAAAGAAATTGTTCGACAAACGCAAATCACGAGAAGTAATTGCGTATTTTGTCAGCTCTGCTGCTGTGAGCGTGCGTGACGGAGCAGCAGGGCAGATGGAATGTCTGAATCGAGTAGATTGTTTTTTGACAGACCTTCTCTGGCAAAGCCGCGGCCTGCTGAAAGTTACGATGCTCGCTGACCATGGGCTAAGCTATGAGAAAGTGGAATACCTGGATTTGAAAAAATATCTTGCAGACAAAGGCTGGCTCATGAAAGACCATATCAAAGGTCCCAATGATGTAGTGCTCAGCACTCTTGGTATTGTTACTTATGCGTGTCTTTCGACCCGCCGTCCCGGGGATTTATCGCAAGACTTAATCAATTGTGATGGAGTGGACCTGGTAAGCTATGCCCGGGAAGATGCTGTGAAAGTATTATCCAAAAATGGCGGCCTGGCAACTATTCGTGTACATGGCGGTCGATATATCTACGAGCCTCAAGCTGGAGATCCGCTCTTATTGAAGCCTATCCTGGAACGTCTTGATGCAGACGAGTATCATAGCTACGACCCTAATGACCTGCTGCTTGCGACTGCGACGCATGTTTATCCTGCGCCGCTTCAGCGTTTGTGGGAAGCTCATTTTTGCAGAGTGGAGAATCCGCCTGACGTTATTGTTTCTTTAAATGACCATTACTGCATAGGTCCTTCATTGTTTTTCGGAATGGTGAAACTCACTACAACTCACGGCAGTCTTGACTATAACAATAGCGTTACTTTTTTAATGTCCACAGCCGGAACGTTCACGCCGGTCATGAGGTCAGAAAACGTACGTAATCAGATAGAATCTCTTTTTGACGAACCCTGGCCTTTGCGTGAATAGGAGATATTTTCTATTTTTAATCGAGATTATTCATGGGTAGAATGCAGCTATTCGAATTTGAAGATCAGAAATGGCTTCCAAATATGATTCGTCATGCTATTACGAACGTTTTAAATGTAATAGAAAAGAAAGGCAAGCTCTATATCACAATTGTTCCATACTTAAAAACTGTTTTGCGGGAATTAAAGTGTAATAGAATAATTGACCTTTGCTCAGGTTCCGGGGGACCCTGGAAATACCTGGTAAATTTCCTGGCAGATTCGGAAACAGGCTCACCTGAAGTGCTTTTAACCGATAAGTTTCCGAGTTTCAATGATTTGGAGTTTGATGAGTTTCAGGCGTCGAAGTTGAAATTTGCATCGTATCCGGTCGATGCTACGAATGTGCCCAGGGAATTAACGGGAGTCAGGACAATCTTTGGCTCGTTTCATCATTTTCGCCCTGAAAAAGCTGTAGCAATTCTCCAGGATGCAGTCGAATGTCGGGAAGGTGTAGGTGTCTTTGAAATGACTGTCAGGAACTGGTTCTCTATTATATATATTATTTTCCTCGGTCCGATTGCCGTATATTTTTTCGTTCCATTTATCAAGCCGTTTCGGTGGCTGAGCTTAGTAATAACTTATTTAATTCCAATAATTCCGTTTGTATTCGTTTTCGATGGTATCGTTTCATGTTTGCGGTCATATTCTCCTGAAGAATTACAAATGATAGTAAAAAAAGTCAGGGGAAATGAGCTTTATAGCTGGGAAATTGGAAAGAAAAGGTGCAGGCGTTTCTCCGGCTGGATAACTTATCTTATAGGTTATCCGAAAACGAATAATCCAGTCGAATAATATGAGATGCCGGAAGATAGCTGCAAATGGATATTGTCCGGCTGAAATTCTGATTTGCTGCTGGGAGACATGGTTAAAAGCCTTTATTTTGAGGATTTTGGTCTTGACAAGCAAGTGTACCTTTCTTATATATGTGCAGATAGGTTTGATGATAGTGGTTTAGGATAAGTGCATTTTTTTTCAGGTTTTGAAAGTTGCAGTTAGAAAGTGTTATAAAATTTAAGTGCAACTCACGGAGACGGAGTCTGGAAACCTCAAATAGAATGACTTGATTGTCATTCTTTTACTTTTTTTGGTATTATGTCTGAATATGATGATAAATAAAAAGTGATTATTTTAATAATCCGTCCGTTGGGAGAATGATATTCTATTTCGCCCTGAATTGCAGGATTTTTTCAGAGGTCTCAAGTGTAAATGAGAAATTTGGAATTAGTGAAATACCCGGAAAATCAAGCTTTGGAAATTAATACAGAAGTAACTAAGAAAGAATCCAGAACATTAATAAGATTTTCCGAAACTAAAAAGGGTATTTACCTGCATTTCGGCGATCCGAATTCTCCTTTCACTCGTATCCTGGAGTTTATCTCGAAACCATTACTGAAGCTGGTGCATTTTGATGAATTTCAAAAGATAAGCAATCGTTTTGCCAATGATACGAGAACGGAAGATTTCATTTATCAAAAAGTACTCGATTGTCTTGATATAAAGCTGAGTTATAACCAGGACAAAGCAGCACGGATTCCCCGTGAAGGGCCATTGCTTATTGTTGCCAATCATCCTCTTGCATTAGTCGATGGTTTTGCAATTGCCACTGCCATAAAACCTCATCGAAATGACTTGAAGACACTGGCAATTTCCGGACTCAGAGCAGTCCCGAATCTGAAGGAGCATATGATTCGGGTGAAATTGGGAAAATCCAAAAAGGCTCAAAGAAAAAACCGGAAAGCTACTATTGAGAGTATTAAGTGGCTCAATAATGGGCACGCATTATTAATTTTCCCATCCGGAGATATTTCAGCGAGAAAACATCTGTGGGATAAAAAAGTTGTAATCGAGCCTGAGTGGGCAAAGGGTCTTGGATTGCTGATAAGAAGGTGCAAGCCTGATGTCCTTCCTGTCTTTGTTCATGGGCAAACGAGCCTTCTTTTTCAATTTGTACGAAAAATTCATAAATCACTCGGTCAGGTTTTACTCTTCAGGGAAATATTATTAACCCGTAATATGACGGTTAAGTTTGTAGTTGGAGATATAATGAATCGTGAGTCGCTGGCAAAAATGAATAATTCCCAGGATGTGGTTGATTATTTGAGAAGTGCAACTTATTCTCTGGGGGAAAGTAATCACGAAAAAGCTTAGCATGTTAAACTGGTTTAAGAGAAGTGTATATCTTGCTCTAATGCTACTTTATTCTGTTTTTGGTGGAGAAGTGAAACAGAATTCTGTTCCTTCATTAGATGATTTTTTGGTACGTATTGAGCAGCGACACAGTAATATGAATACTCTGGCTGCTCGATTTCGACAGGAAAAACATTTTTCTTTTATGGATGTGCCGCTGATTTCTCAGGGTTTTATTATTTTCGAATCTCCCGAAAGGATTCGATTTGATATTACAGAGCCATTTCAGACAGCGATGCTTTTTGACGGGAAAAATATAGAGCGTTATGAGCTGGTCGATGATAAGTGGAATTCAGTTCAGTCTAATGCGGGAAAAAGTATAAACCTTGTAATGGAGCAGATTGGCCAGTGGATGCAGGGTAAATTTTCCAATAAGAGCAGCATTTTTGATTTATCTATAAGTGCTGATGAGCCAAATGGTTACGTTGTGCTCGATTTGAATCCGCTTCCCAAACAATTCAGGCAGTATATAGAAAAGATAAAAATTCATGTAACCAGCCCCCCTGAATATAATATTACACGGATCGATATTTTAGAGCCTGAAGGCGATCGGTTTGCACTGGTTTTTCAACAGGAGATTTTAAACGGAAAATTACCGGATAAATGTTTTAGTGACCCGCAATCAGCAAAACAATGCAAAGAATTGTTTTCACAGAATCAAACCGGAACTGGCAGCGAGGAAAAGAGGATAAAGGAAAGTTCTGAAAAATAAAATTATATGAGCCGCGGGTATCCTTTTTTATTGATTTTAATATTATTTACGATGCTTTGCGGCTGTCAGTCACTGCCTAATGCCAAATTGGGTAATTGTGAAGATTTGGATTATAATATATTTAAGCGGAATTTTCAGGTTGAAATTCCTGAACCTTTACAATACCGCTACACATTGCATTGGCACAATAAAACATTAATTGCCAATTGCATAACTCATAAAGATAAGAATGTGATAGATACAGCAGGTATCAGCAATTTGGGAATAACACTTTATTCGGCTCGATGGCAGGACAATCATTTTGAAATATTGAAAAATAACACGGGAATGCCGGACAAATTACTCAAGAGAAGTATTTTGTGTGATGCTTTGTTGTTGTACTATCCGTTACCTAAAGAGGGAAGCTGCATTCGCAGAAATGTTTCGGATGAATCTTTGTGGCTGGAAACTAATTGCGACCTGGCGGGTGGAACAGGTTATTTTGTCATTTTAGATAATCAACCCGGATGGGGAGCAATCCGAGACGATAAAATATATTTCAAAGCAATAGCGACAAAAACAAACAATAATACTTTTACCAACATCACGATTGAGAATTTCAAAGAAGGCTATAAATCGGAAATAAGACTTCTTAATAATAATTAAAATAAAAGTTATATATGACTGATAAAGAACAGAAAAAAACTGCATTAATAACAGGTGCGAGCAAGGGCATTGGCGCAGCGATTGCTATTGATTTGGCCCGTGCGGGATTCGATATCTGGCTCAACTATCGCAGAGACAATGCGGGAGCACAAACAGTCGCAAAAACAATCGAGGAGCTTGGAGTTTCATGCACTTTGTTACAATTTGACGTTGCGAATGAGGATGATGTAAAAAAAATATTAGGTAAAGCACTGGAAGAAAAAACTCCTTTTGTGCTTGTTAATAATGCAGGCATTACGCGGGATAATATGCTGTTCTGGATGGAATCCCGGGAATGGAAAGATGTGCTTGATGTCCATTTGAGTGGTTTTTTCCATGTCACACGTTTGGTTATAGGCAGCATGATACGGCAGCGGCAGGGCAGAATCGTTAACATTGTCTCTACCTCGGGACAAACAGGTATGCCGGGACAGACCAATTATTCTGCCGCGAAAGCCGGCCTGATAGGAGCGACAAAGTCACTGGCCAGGGAAGTTGCGGGCCGGAACATTCTGGTGAATGCAGTTTCTCCCGGATTTATAGAGACAGAAATGACCCGGGAATTTCCGTTGGATAAAATTCTTCCTGCAATTCCCCTTGGCCGCATTGGGACTGTTCAGGAAGTTGCATCTGTAGTTACGTTTCTATGTTCCGAATCAGCCGGCTATATCACAGGCCAGGTGCTCAGCGTAAATGGCGGCGTTTATATGTAATTCGAGCCGAGAGACTGACATTAAAACGATAATACTATTTAATAAGGAATTCAAAGTACACTAACCTTATGTTTCGAGTAGCAATAACGGGAATCGGCGCAATATCCTTTCTTACTATGCTTATCGCGTCACTAATCATACCTGAACCTCGGATTGAAGTGGCAATAATCGCGGCCGCTATGCTTGGAGCGCTACTGGCATTTCTAAAATATAACTG
>CAYSHS010000162.1:0-7289 GCA_964430845.1 uncultured Pirellulales bacterium
TTGGCTTAACCCAGCGAAACAACTATTTTTGTATTAACATAAAGACAGGCGTTACAGCCTGGTCAGTTTCATCAAGCGGCACCGCAACTGCCGGCTTAAATAACTATACATTAATAACACCAGCCGGTTTCGGCGGTGGAATGGGCGGTCGAGGAGGCGGTATGGGAGGACGCGGCGGTGGTATGGGAGGCGGCGCTGGTTACGGATCAGTCGTTGATGCAGGCTCAGTCCTGTTTGGTCTTACTTCCAATGCAAAACTCGTTGTATTCGAGCCAGGTGACAAGGAATACAAAGAGCTGGCAAGTTACCAGGTTTCCAATGGCCAGACATACGCCTATCCAATTATATCTGGAAATCGTATATTTATAAGCGACCAGACTTCTGTAACTCTCTGGACAATTGAATAAGATGGTTAGGAAAACAGTTTGAGTAAATTAATTTTCTTTAACCTGTAGTTTTTGCTTTATTATTTTAGCGGCTTGTATTCTATCGGTAGTCGATGCCCAGGGATCAAATTTGTACTTATTGCCTGTTAATTCGTGAACCACTTTCCAGGCCGCTATTCGCGTGCCTAAATATTTGCTTTCGAGAGCGGTAGCTACTTTGGGTAGAATTTGCGGCCCGGTTTTAACAAGAAGCTCAACTACCCTGTGATTTACGCCTGCGTTCCTGTGTCCTAACAAACCAATAAGATTATTGGTATTATTCGCATCAATTTCGGGAATGTTTATTGCTTCGATAGAAGTATCAGCCTGTTCCTGTATCTTCGGTATGCTTGTTGTTCCGACTTGAGTATGTGTGTATTCATCAACATCCCGGAGCAGCTTGTAGAAAACAGAAGCCTCATGGTAGCCAAGCCAGTCGCCTACGATTTCATCATAGGTATTAATAATTATAGTTCTCGGAAGAGACTTGATTTTGTATGCCTTGGCGATATTTTCCTGCTTATCAACATCTATTTTTACACAAACAAACTTCTCAAGCTCCTTTATAACTTCAGGATCGGTAAAAACTTCATTCTCCATTTTTTCGCACCAGACGCACCATGAAGCCTCGAACTTGATTAAGACAGGCTGTTTTGTCGCTTTTGCCTGCTCCAGTGACTCCTGGTAGGAAGTTGACCATGTTGAAGGTGACTCATGACTGGTGACTCGTGACTCGGTCCCGCCAGATGCGGAAACCACGAGCAATAACAAGATGATTATAAAGACAGCAGTAATATTACTGCTCTGCCGTATCAGGTTTGACTTCGTCGAGACCATGAGTAATTTTCTCCCAATATTCTTCTTCATTAAAATCAGGACTGTTCTCCTCGTCGTGACAGGTGATGCAGTCGGTTTTTTTCATTCCTAATTTATCGAGTGTCACTTCCTCGTCGGATTCCAGCTTCACATGATGGTCGCCGCGGCCGTGACAGGCTTCGCACGAAACGTTCCTAAGCTCAGGCGTAAGCTCCCGGCTGATATAGCCGTCCGAAGCCATATAGCCCACGGTGTGACACTGGAGACATTTCGGATTATACTGATTGTTATCATCCTCGAGAGCCTTAAACGCATTTGCGTGTTTCGATTCAGACCATGTTTTATAAGCTCCCTCGTGACATTCCTCGCATTTTGCGGGACCTATGTATTTATCGGCGTTCTTGCTTCGCACTGCTGTTATCGACGACAGACCTTCCTCGTCGTCTTTGATAGGATGAAATTCCCGCTCTTTAAGCTGCATTTTATAATCTTCGACTAATTGTGCGAGCTGAGGGTCCCTATCCATCGATTCTGCAACTACGAAAAGCTCACTATCGTATTTCCAGTCATCATCGGAAGCATACCTTACATTCAGTCTTCCGACATTTTTGCCTTTATCGGTGTTCAATACCAAAATTGAATGATTTTCCTTTATTGGCAAGGTAGTGGATTGCTGGACGTCCCCGCCTACTATTACGTCTATCTCGAAAAACTGCTTCGCCAGCTCTTTTATCGCATCCTGGTCTGCGAAGGCGAGCAGAACTATGTAATCGGCTTTCTTCTTCAATTCGGGCAGGTACTTTGCCAGCGCATCGGCAGGAGGTGTGACAGAAAGCCCTTCTCCTATTTCGTCGGGATGAATACTGTCGTCTAAAATCCCTATAATCCCGCAACGATAGCCATTCGAGAGCCTGGCTACGACAAAAGGCTGGAATACCAATTGCCCATCAGGTCCGAGCAGGTTGGCGGAAACAAATTGGCTATACTGCTCTTTTAATTTTTTAAGAGTATCGTAACTTATCAGAACTTCCCGATGACCTATGTTGACTGCGTGATAACCCATCTTTTCATAGCCCTTGAGAATGTATTCAAGCTCTAAAATCTCCCATGGACGATAGCCCGCAGTGACATCACCTGCATCGACAAGCAGAAAATCATCCGGATGTGCCCGCGAGAGATACGTTTGCCTCCTGCTTATTCCCCCTGCCATTCCGCCGACGCAGCCGCATGGCTCGATATGGCCGCTCGTGTCGCAGGTATAAAAAATCGAGAAAAGTTCAGGCGGATATTTCGTTCCCAAACCGAAAAGTCCCTGCTTTTTCACAAATAAAAATAAAATCGCCAGGATCAGGACGACAGTAACAGCAATTATCCTGGCTTTTTTGTTTGTTTTGAAAAACATATAATTTTGCTCTAATGTGTAAGTGCATACGTGAAAATATTGACATTTATTTCCTGGCTGTTTTTAATTTCGTTGCCGCCGCAGCAGCAGCATTGTGCGCCTGTCGAACCCTTCATGCCTGCGTTGGCTGTGTCGTTGAGTCCTTCAGGCGAATATATCAGCACAATTTTCCCGTCGATTTCGAGTCCCTCGAGCTGGGCTGTTCCGCCATGGGTCAGAGTAATCGAGCTTATCTCGAAAATAGTATGAAATATGGGATGTGTCATTGTTATTTTACGCAATTTCTTATCGGGGAAAATCAGGTTCATTTCTTTCCTGAACGAGCGGTCCCATTCGATAGATGAGCATCCGGCCGATGCAAGCAAAAATCCCCCTCTCATCAAATAGGACTTGAGCATCTGGCGCTCTTTATCAAGCAGGGTAAATTCACCTTCACCTGTCATAACAGCAAAAGGATATTTGAACATGTCCTCTTTTGCAAGCCTTACAGGCGTAAATTGTGTATCAGGCTCACAGTTTGTCTCACGCTTGACAGTCTCAAGAAATTTCGAGCTGAAGCAAACGGAGCTTTTCGAGCCTGCGTAAATCAAATTGGCACATTTTAGAGGCTCGTCCTTATCCTTATCTTGATTCCTGCTAATGGACAATTCCGGTAGAATTAACATGAATACAGTAACTATGAATATAGTTTTTTTAATCATTACATTGCTCCTTTATTTATCTTCCGCAAGCCGCTGGAAGTATGCTTCGATAAGTTTATTGTATTCGACCATCATTTTGTTCTGGCCTTCAGCTTCAAATTCCGTTTCTTTTTCGTCCTGTTTTGAAAGCTCTTCTATATTACCCGAAAGATTGTTGCTCAAAATACTTTTTTGTATCATATCAGTGTACATGTGTTTCGGTCTTGCACTTATAAGTGATGATTGTCTTAAATGGTTTCGTCCGAACGTTTCACCTCCGAACATTGCGTATTGTGAGTATCCGCCGCCGTAACCTGAAGCACCTTGTCCAAATGCGCCGGCGAAACCCTGCCCCATGCCCATGCCTGTACCCATGCCCATGCCCATTTTTAGACCCTGTGCCATTTGCTGCATCGTATTTCCCGGGTTGAGCATCATCATCAGCTTGAGCCTGAATGCGCATTGGTCACAGGCTCCGCCTGAGCAGGCCTGGCAAAATTGTATCATAGCCTCCATTTGTTCGTAGGCTTCCTGTGCCTTCTGGTGTCCGCTTTTACAGTTGCCCTGGTTAAGAGAATCCTTGCCTTCCTGCATAATATCCGGTATCTGGCGCATCTCGATTTCCTTCGCGATAGCTTGGGCATCTTTGGCAACGTCTGGATATTCATCCTGAACTTCTGTTGCATGTTCACGGAATTGCTCCTGCAGTTTCTCAAGCCCCTCCTTTATGAGCTGCTGTTCCTCGGCGAGTTCTTTCAGCCTGATTTGCGTATCCAGGTCAGGCTCTTCAACCTGGCTGAGTGTCTTGGTTTGGCGCGCGAGATTTTTCTGTGACTCATACAACTGCTGGAAAGTATTCACGTCCTTCATCAGGTCAAACATTTTTGCAATTTCGTTATTGGCCTGACGAATCGCATCACGCATAGCCTGTGTTTTTTCTCCCATTTCCTCAAGCGCCTTCTTCTGCTCTTCGTTGGCCATTCCGAGGGAGCCTATATTGCCCCCTTCGGCTTTAGCAGTCTCACCTAATTTATCGGCGCTTGTATCCATATGCTCACTGGCATTGTCAAGATGTTTTGCAAATTCCGCGAGGGCTTCCTTGTAATCTTTTTCGATATCGAAAACAGGCGGTGTTTTCGATTCTTCCGTAAGCTTCTGCGAAACTTGTCTGGTTTTCTCGCCAAGCTCGTTTTGCTTTTGAGCAAGCTGCCGCAGCTTGTCCTGCATTTCCTGTGAATCGGGGTCGGCACCTTTTTCAATTTCCTCTTTCATCTCGCTTGTCTCCTGCTCTAATTCCTTTTGCATGTCAATAAGCTCTTCTATTTTCGAGAGGATATTTTCATATTTTTTTTCGAGCTGCTCTGCATCCATTTGCTCCTGCATGGACTTTGCATATTCTTCTTCGGAGACAATTTCAATCCTGAAAGGTTCTGAAGCGGCTGTTTGAGGCTTCCCGGGGACCGAATCAGTTGCGGTCGCATAATAATCAATTGTGTCACCCGGCCTCAAGCCAAGGTCACTCAAATCGAACATCTCGGCAACACGAATAAATATATCTGCCTGATTCGAGTCGGAAAGCACCTTGCGCGAATCGTCGGAATCGTTAAGACTGCGAACAATGCTTACATCCTGCACGCCAAGGTCATCATAAGCCTCGATGATAATCGGAACTATCGCAGTAGGGATCGCGAATGAGTTCATACCGGGATTGACAATAGTGACATAAGGCTCGCCGTCTGGAATAATCTCGATTTTTCCCGTGAATTTATCAGTGCTCTTGTTTCCTTCGATGTCCGTAAGCGAGACAGAAAATTCACCATTTGCCAGCAGCGGAAAATCTCCCTTTACAGAATTTTCACTGTCCGGGGTACACTCGTACTTTTTATTACCTATGGTAACATTTCCGCCCGCCAAAGGCCGGTTTGATTGCACTGACATTGTTATTTTCGTTCCCTCATATCCCTTGAGCTGTGCGTCTGCATCGGACAGGTCTTTCGTTTTACCCGGTATTTGTGTATATTCCGGAAATTTATAGTCAGCTCGAACCAACTCAATTCGCGGAGTTTTGGACAGGTCGATTTTATAGTATTTACTGCGTCCTCTTTTTATACCCGCGTAAAAAACCATTTCCGTGCGAACATCTTCGATGGTCTGCGAAAACCGGCCTTCGCCTGAGCTGAACATGCCTAATTCGTTAAGAAACTCACCTTCGGGACTTTTAAAAACCAGCGATACATCATCAGGAATCTTTCCCTTTGTTTTAACATTTATAGTGAGGTCCTGGCCATAATCGATAGTTGTCCCTGCCGGTTCGACAACGAACTGCGTCGGGCAGTAAGGGGGATGGTCCCCGAACGGGTCAAGAAAACGCGGGACTTCCGAAACAACCAAATTATAAAACACAATCACAAATACAAGGCACGCCGCTATTGCGATTACAAGAATCCGGGATTCAGCTTTCATCGTAGGTAATTCCAGGCCTTCCACAGTCTCCATCTTGTCGAATTTATCGATGGCAAGATTAATCTCTTTTCGCATCAAAGGCTCAGAAACGTTCCTGACTTTCCGCTCCTTAATACTCTGGTCGAAATCGATAGCATTAACCAGGACGTTGTCCATATCAGGGTGTTTGCTTTCTATCATTCTCGCGAGCATCTTTTCCCTGTTCTTTGTGCGGTTAAGAAATGCTGGTGACAGCAGGAACACTGTAATCAGGACAACCAGGAAAATAATTCCCAGCACTAAACGCTGCGTACCGCCTAACATAGCAATTGCATCAAAATAGAAAAACAATATTCCGAGAACCAAAGCAATCCACACTGTCCTTACTGCTGTAAGCCTGCGAATATTCTGCTTTCTCACCGCGTTCAAATAATCTATCGCATCGATTAAAGAAATCTGAGATTTTTGTGACTCATTCATAGTCGTAATCCTTTCGTATCGCGTGCATCCTTCCCGCGAATGCATGGGCAGGATGCCCATGCTACGATTTCAATTTTACAGAATCCATAGAATTTATAAAAGACCTGAAGCACGTCGTATAAGCCATTCAATTCCGAGCAAACATACCAGCACGCTGAATACAGGCAAACGGTCCCATACGTCTTCCGGTTTTGTTCGCTCACATAATAAACTCTCGAATAATTTCAGTTTAGACGGTATCAAGCCGAGATTTGCAAGCTCCAAAGACTCACCCCCGGTTACATACGAAATCTGGCTGAGAAATTCCCTGTCAGCGCTGACATATCTAGTTTCTAACGAATCATAATAAACAGTGAAACGGGCGATATCTTCCTTCGGCTGGCCTATATTATTATGAAGCACGGCCTCGTACTCACCCTGCTCTTCGGGTGTATAATGCGCCAAATAAATATTCGAATTGTCCTGCTCCTGTTGCAGTGACAACGAAATACTGTTGCCATCAGGCGTAGTCAGCTCTATCTGCGGCTGATATTGTGAGTGGTCAATCTGCTTGACATAAACACCCATAGTAACCGTCTCACCCGGCTTGAAATTGTTGCTGTTTACCACGAAAGAAATATTCTGCCCGGGCAGAAAATCGGAATCCGAGACCAGCCAGCGTATCATCTGGCCCCAGAACTGGTCGTAAATATCGTCGTACTGCTGCAAATCCGTAGATAAAAATCCCCACTGCCACAGGCCTGATGCACCGATGCTCATGACCTTGCCCTTGCCGTATCGCTGATAAGCAACTGTCGCAATCTCCCCGCCAGGCTCGTTATTTTTCGCCTTCGCCAAAACAACTGCAAGGGACTTTTCGTTTATCACTTTCGTAGCACTTACCATAGAGGGAAGCTCGCGGATAATAATGTCACTGCTCCTGTCAGCAGTCTGAAAATTAAATATAGGATTAATCCTGCCCTGGTCGGTCAGCTCTAAGCGAACGTCACGCAGTGAGTCGTTACCCCATTCGACCGGCTCGATGCCCGCAAGCTCGGGGCTTTT
>CAYSHS010000163.1:0-7287 GCA_964430845.1 uncultured Pirellulales bacterium
ACACGGAACTTTCTTCGGAAAATGAAGAGCAAATTAACCTTGGCCATATAGAATATTTTTCCATAGGCTTTGAGAAAGACCCTAATTCACCCTATTCATATGGATACGGCACGGTCTATTTTGACGATATTATTCTTTATCCTTTAAGATGCCTTGCAGAAAACAGGCCGGAAGCTGATTTTAACGGAGATTGTATTGTTGATTTCAGGGATTTTACCGAGCTTGCCATTAACTGGCTTGAGAGCGGCTTTAATATATACCAGGTAAATGAACCAAATAGTGCTCCGGTTTTATGGTACGAATTTGAAAACAATGCAGTGGACACTATCGGTAATGCCCATGGAGAGATTCAAGGCTTTCCTTATTATGTTCCGGGAGTCTTTGGTAAAGCAATAGGCTTTGACGGTTACCAGGACTTAATAAACGTTCATCCGGTTTCTCAAATCTTTTCAAAGATTACAAAGGGAATTACTATTGCTTTTTGGCAGAAAGGAGATGATTCTCCTTACAAGCGGGACACGGTCTTTTGTTCGGAATATACATACAACGAATCTGATCCGGCCATTTCAATCAATCTTGGCTGCTGGAACGGAGCCGGCATATACAACTGGGATTGCGGCACATGCCTGCCCTACGACAGGCGCCTTACCGGTAAGCACAGGTATAAAGAAGAATGGGCAAACAGGTGGAACCACTGGGCATTCACTAAAGACCTAAAAACAGGCATAATGCAGGTCTATCTTAACGGGGTGCCAATTAAAAGCCGCAGTAATTCAAGTAATACAATTTCATTAATCGATTCTTTCACTATCGGCTCCGGCTGGTACGGAAGCTATGACGGCCTTATGGATGACCTGAGAATATACGATTATGCACTTTCACAGCCGGAGATAGCTTATATAGCGACAAATGGAACCGGTATTTTTGATCTTACTTTAATGACACCTTCAGATTTGTACCCTGATAATAAAATAGATTTTAATGACTTGATTATTCTTGCAAATCACTGGCTCGAAAATTTATTATTTCCAGGTGATTAAGGAGGAAAGATGTATGAACAATCCAATGCGAATTGTAACAGTTATTTTGTATGCAATATTTGTACTAATTCCTGTAACCAGCCGGTCGCAAAATTTGTCTGAGCACACTTTAACCTCGGCTGGAAAAACTTTGACTTTTATTCCGAGACCCGATCTTGGTTATGTTATACAGTCCAGCGAACAGGAACCTGCAACACAAACATTCCAGGGTATGCTAAGCTCAATAGAGACAGTTGAAAGCAGGAAAATAAGAGGACAAAACAAAAGAAATTTAACTGTTTTAATGAATTTGGATGATTCTATGAACAGTGCATTTAATATTCTACAATCTCAGAACCAGGCCGGGTACAAGGCGCCTCTTTTTGCAGTCAATGGCCAGACAATAGCAATAATACCTGAGATAGTAGTAAAACTTGCCTTCGAAGATGCCTATGAAAGCCTTCTGTTAGCTTGTAATACTCTTGATTTATCAATTAAACAAAAACTCGAATTTACTCAAAAAGAGTATCTCCTGCAAGTTCATGGACAGAATGAGAATTCCGTTTTCGATGCAGTTGAACATCTCAACCAGGAATCTTTTATCGAATGGACCCTACCGAATATCGCATCACAGCCCGTTTTCTCCGGGTTTGTCACTGATGAGATTGTTCCGGCGGAAAAGGTTGAACCAAACGATGAATATTTTTCCAAGCTATGGCACTTATATAACACCGGTCAAACAGGTGGAACACCCAACGCAGATATAAATGCTCCAAATGCGTGGAAAATAACGACAGGTGATCCAAATATTGTTGTTGCTGTTATTGATACCGGAGTTGATATAAATCATCCTGACCTGGTTAATAACATAGTTCCAGGGTATGATTTTTTTGATGACGATAACGTACCTGCTCCATACCTTGATGCACCTATTGGCGCTCATGGAACTATGTGTGCCGGGCTTGTCGGTGCACAGGGAAATAATCATATCGGAGTTTGCGGCGTCGCATGGAAGTGCGGGATTATGCCCATCAGAATAGCAAATGGTGAGGATTTTGTCGCTGACTCTGATATAGCAGCGGCATTTCGCTGGGCGGCTTCACATGGAGCCGACGTGCTCAGCAATAGCTGGGGCTTATATTATCCTTCCCAAATAATATATTCAGCCATACTTGATGTCACTGAGAAAGACGGCATTGGCCGGGATGGAAAAGGCTGTGTTGTCTGCTTCGCGGCAGGTAACTGGGAAGACGGAGGACCTGTCGATTATCCGGCAGCAAGATCGGAAGTGATAGCAGTCGGCGCAACAGACCATAATGACGTGGTTTGGTATTATAGTGCTTCGGGACCGGAATTGGACATAGCGGCTCCAAGCGGCGGTACAATAGAAGACTACTGGTGGGATGGGAAAGCTCTTCTCTGGACTACAGATATTACAGGTAAATACGGCTACAGCATTTATAATCTTAATTCTGAAGATCCTAATTTTTGGGACTATAGTAACACAATGTCCGGAACATCAGGCGCTTGCCCCATCGTTGCCGGTACAGCCGCTCTCGTGCTCTCCGTCGATCCGAACCTGACGAATATAGAAGTCAGACGAATATTGCTGGATACCGCAGCCGATTTAGGCGAGCAGGGAACAGACGAATATTATGGTTTCGGAAGAGTGGATGCAAACGCTGCTGTACTTCTTGCTTTGAATCCACCTTCCACTCCGCCGACATCTTTCATTACATTATATGTTGACGATAATGCTCCGGCCGATCCATGCTCCGGTAACCCCGACTTTAGTGATCCTAATGAAGATGGAACATCCCTGCATCCCTTTGATTCCATCCAGAAAGCCATTAACTTTGCTTTGTTTTCAGAAACAATCATGGTATTACCGGGAATTTACACTGGTAATGGCAATTATGATATTGATTTACTTGGTAAACCCCTGAAAATTCGCAACGAGACAGGACCTGAAAATTGTTTTATTGATTGCCAATATAAAGGAGGTGGTTTTTATCTACATAATGGAGAATCACAGGAATGCCTCATTGAAGGTTTTACGATAACGAACGCGATAGGCTTTAGCGGAGCAGGAATTTGCTGTATAAACGGGAGCAGTCCCACGATAAAAAATTGTGTTATACATAACTGCCTTGCATTTGCATGGGGTTATTACGGCGGCGCAGGAGGAGGAATATATCTTGAGAATGGGTCCAACATTAAACTGAATGATTGTATTTTTGAAGATAATTTAGCTTCAATGATAGGAGGAGGAATTTGTAATTATTACGGAAATCTTACTTGTAATAATTGCAGTTTTATCAATAACTCTGCGGGAGATACAGGTGGAGGAATTTTTAATTTAGACAGTCCTTCCTTGACTGCAACAAACTGTATTTTCACTGGTAACCTCTCAGTTTATGAGGGAGGTGCAATGTATATCGAAGAATCCGTTGTAGCACTAACAAATTGCACATTCGCCTCGAATTCTTCATTTTATGGAAATGCCATAGCTTGTGATTATTATTATTCATATTGGGGATTTGGAAGTGACATTGGAATAAGCAATAGTATTATCTGGGATGGAATGGACAGTATTGATAATTACGACAGCTCATATATAACTATTTCATACAGTGATGTACAAAAGACAGGAAGCAATGCATGGCAGGGAATTGGAAATATTAACAAAGACCCGAAATTTGCTGATCCTGACAATGAGGATTTTCACCTTAAATCCAAGGCAGGCAGATGGGAGCCCGGGAGTAAAACATGGATACTGGACGATATAACAAGCCAATGTATTGATGCAGGTAATCCATCTTCTGACTTCTCGAAAGAACCCGAGCCTAACGGCTCAAGAATAAACATGGGATTCTATGGCGGCTCGTCACAGGCAAGTAAAACATTTGTAGATAGTCAATAGGAAGACAAAATAACTTATATTCTAAGTCACTAAAGTTGTATTAATAGGGTATAGGTAATAAGGTTTAGGGGTTATATTTCTATCCCCTATCCCCTTATTTTCTATCTTTAGGTACTTTAGTGCACTTTGCTTCTTTTTTATCCTGTGAGTCTTTTTCAGATGTTTGACGCCGCAAATTCCCAGTTAAGCAGATTCTCGATAATTCCCTTAACATAATCGGCCCGTCGGTTCTGGTAATCGAGATAGTACGCATGTTCCCAGACATCTATTGTCAGCAGAGGTTTCAGGCCCTGAGTTAGCGGGTTAACCGCATTGCCTGTTTTTACGACTTTAAGTGTTTCACCGTTGGTTACAAGCCATGCCCAGCCGCTTCCGAACTGACTCGTTGCTGCTTTTGAGAGTTCATCCATGCACTTAGCGACGCTTCCGAATGAAGCCTCTATTTTTTGTTTCAGCGCTGCAGGAGGCTCACCGCCGCCTTTGGGCTTGAGAGAACGCCAATAAAAATTGTGGTTCCATGCCTGTGCCGCGTTGTTAAAAATTGATACATTGTCGGCTTTACCATAAGATTCCTTTATTATTTTTTCCAGGGGCATCCCGGCATATTGTGTCCCAACAACGAGTTTGTTGATATTATCAACATAAGCTTTGTGGTGTTTGCCGTAATGGAAGCTTATCGTATTGGCAGAAATTACGGGTTCAAGAGCGCTGGATGGATATGGCAGCTCCGGCAGTACAAATTCCGTAGCTTGTGACCGGCTATCGGCGGCTCGTAAATTGAGCGATGAATTCAAAGCAACAAGAAACGAAGCTGCCGCTGCTCCTTTTGCCCTGTCCAGGAACTGGCGGCGTGTAAAATTTCCAAACACAATTTTTCCTTCATAGTTATTTTTCACAGGAACTCCTTAAAAAGTCAAGTGTCTAAAATGCCTAAAGTTGAAAGTGCCTAAAGTTATATTTAAAAATCCTTTTTTTCCTACTAACGGCAGATTAGACACATTAGCACATTTTGATACTTTAGTTCACTTTAAACATACATATAACTCACTTTAGGTACTCTTATGAAGACAGTCATTAAGGAAATCACTTGTTTACTGTGAGTTTTTTGCCTAACAAGATAAATACCCAAAATGCCTGAAGCTGCGTCAGGACTATGTAACTTTAGTCACATTAAATACTTTGGGTCATTTCTTCGTATTTGTATGGTTCTTTGCCCTGCTCAAGGCGGCTCTTGTTTTGCATTTGACGCAGTGTGTTCGTTAAAAGCTGTGCCAGTTTTTCATCACCTATTTCCTTTGCCTGCCGGGCAGAGATTGGTTTTCCGTAATGGACTGTTACAGGCATACCTGCCTTAAAGAGCTTCTGCGTTCTGGGCCAGCATTCATATGCACCGTCAATTACTACAGGTACAATAGCTGCGTTCCCGCGCCGGCATAACAGGCCAAGTCCCGCTTTAAATGGCAATATTCGACCATCGACAGTTCTTGTTCCCTCTGGAAAAAGGCAAACACCGTCGCCTTCCTTCAATATATCGATAATTTTTCTCATTGCTGAAAGATCGCCCTGCTCACGTTTGACAGGTATTGCATAAACAGACCTGATTAACGGCCCGAAAAACCAGTTCCTGAAAAGGCTATCGCGGGCAAGATAACAAAAGTGTCTTTTCGGAACCGAGCCGCAGAATATCGGGTCAAGAAAACTCTGATGATTGCTCACCAAAAGAAAAGGGCCTTCTTTTGGGATGTTTTCCAGGCCGTACAGACGCCATCGAAAAAACAAGGCCGCAAAGACTCTGCACAACCATCGTGCAAACCAGTACCATTTTCTATTGATCCGCTCTTTTAATGATTTTTTCTGCATACCTAAAAAGTTTATCAACAACCTCGTCAATATTAAGGCCGGTAGTATCTATTTCAATCGCATCCTGCGCAGGTTTCAAAGGTCCGACATTTCTTTCTATATCGCTTTTATCTCGTTTCTCAATTGAATCCTGAATTTGATCGAGACTTTCGCTAATGCCTTTTTGCTTTAGCTCGGTTAACCTCCTTTTAGCTCTCTCACCAGGCTCAGCAGTAAGAAAAAATTTAACATCAGCATCCGGGAAAGCTACTGTCCCCTGGTCCCGTCCTTCTGTAACTATTGCCCTGTACTCCGAAGCGAATTGCCTCTGCATTTGTACTAATTTTTCACGAACTTTCGGCGCTGCCGCGATGTACCTGGCATTTGCAGTTACCCGGGAATCACGTATTAGCTCGGTGGCATCATCTCCATCGATATGAACTTTCATCCCTTCATTTCCTGGCTTAAAAGTTAATTCATGGCTTTTCAGGATATCGAGCAGCTCGACTTCATTTGTCAGATCAGCACCAGCCTGCATTGCAGCAAACGTCACGGCTCGATACATGGCACCAGTATCGAGAAAACTCGCACCAATCCTTTGTGCCAGCAGCCTTGCCGCGGTGCTTTTACCGCTTGCGGCGGGACCGTCAATTGTAATAATAAAATTCGACATTAATTATATTTTAGTACCCTGCGACACGGCCATCCAGGCCGCGAATTGCATGGGCTGGAAGCCCATGCCACAGAACGCGGCATACTTGCTATGTATCTCCAACTTTTACTATAACAAAACTCGTATCATCGATTTGATCGGCAAGCCCTACAAACCGTCTCCTGAAGCTGAGAATATTTCTGCTCATAAGCTCCGCCGACAAAGATGTAAATTTTTTCGTCGTTTTTATTAAATTTGTCTTGCCCCACATGTCACCATCGAAATTTGCGGCATCGATAAGACCATCGGTATAAAACAGCAGGCAATCACCTGTTTCAAGAGTAATGCTATCAACTTCGTATTCAGCGCTCGAGTCAACTCCGAGCACAAGCCCGCCTTTATTCAAATCTATTGCATAATCTCGCCTGAGCAAGACAGGCGGCTCGTGACCGCAATTGCAATAGACAATCGTTTTTTCCCTCGCGTCAATCACTGCGTAGAAAAACGTGATAAATTCTCCGTTCGTACATTCGACGCACATCATTTTATTGAGCTTATCTATAAAACCCAATATGTTTATACCTTCCCGGTTAAAATCCGAGAAGGCTCGAACGGCGCTTCTGAAACAGCTCATCATAAGCGCAGCAGGCATGCCTTTTCCCATAACATCTGCAATTGCCACTGCGATACGATGCCGTCCGATTTTTTGAAAGTCGTAAAAATCGCCGCCTACATCGAAACAGGGAATATAAATAGCAGCAATATCCAGACCTGGAATCCGGGGGGCTGTTTCCGGAATCATCTTTCGCTGAATAAGACCGGCAAGTCTCATCTGCTCAGTCATCCTGGCGCCT
>CAYSHS010000164.1:0-7260 GCA_964430845.1 uncultured Pirellulales bacterium
TCTTCAGGTATTGCAGTAAAAACGAAAATTTTTGTTGGTGTATCTATAGCTTTAATCGGTATAGGCTCGATTATTTTTATGACGGTTATGGCAAATGGAGAATCGGCTAAATCTATTACATCGATAAGGCAGGTGGTTGTTGCCGAAACAGTTGAAAGCCTGCTCGAAAAGTACACCCAGGCTATAGCAAAATACAAAACGTCTTATATATCAAAAGGATTAGACACATCAGTAGCAGAATTTTCAATTGCAGGCTCTAAATTCAAAAAAGGAGTAAAATATGAATTTTTTGATAGAGTTGAACTTCGTAGCGATAGTAAAAATAATTACGCTTCCTGGAAACACTGGGGAGACAATCCTCTAAATCCTGCAGCAATAGGAGGAGTAGAGAAGGAATATGATGTCTCTGCTCAACAAACTCTATGGAACGAAGAATCACTTTTCACAAATTATGCTAATCCTGACGGAAGTAAATCACCACTTAATATAAGGGACAGAAAGGACTTAACAGAAACATCTATAAAACAATTGGCTGTACTATGTGATGGACAAGCTGGCCGACCTATAAGGGGTCTTTTTGATGGTAGCGATATAACCATAGATAAAGAACTTCGACATGCAGATAGTATATCAGTTCGTTCAAAAAAAGAAAAGGTTAATGGATCGGATTGTTATGTAATAGATGCCAAAACGAAAAGAAGCGAATATGTTATCTGGATAGATCCGGAGCATGACTACAATATAGTTCAGGCAAAAATAAAAAGAAATTCGGTTTCTGCCAGTGATCCGGATGATTACAAAGATCCCGGCTCAGGTGCCAGTGAACTGGATTTGAGGAATGTGGTTTTTAAGAATATTGATGGTGTTTGGTTGCCAGTTGAATGCGATTACAATGTAACTAAACATTATGATAATGGTGACTATTTTTCGGAGGATCATCATCACAAAATAACGGAATATATAATCAATCCTGACCATAAAACATTGAGGTCATTCGATCCTGATAAAATGATAGAAAATGGGATACAAGATTGAACCTCAGTTGTTCAGGATACTTACATTTAGAAAAAATGAGGTATTTTCTATAATTGAACTGGATAAGAAAATAAAGGATTAATATACAGAACCATCTTTCACTGTCGCCTGCGGAGACGAAAGTGTTATATCAACTTATCTGTTAAAAAATATTTCCATAAATTCATTTATCGTAACGTCTTGTGCAAAAAGAAGATATGGCTATATATTAAACATTTTTAAAATTTTCGCATTTTTTGTGAATAAAAAAATCGTCATTAACGGCTTATTTTTGTGTAATGAACGAATAATGTGTATAATGACATTATGGAGGTTTAAAAAATGGCGGTTAATGAATTTGTACTATTAAAAAGGTTTATCTCGAACGGTGACGCTGAGGCGTTTGCGGAAATTGTAAAACAGCACGCTCCGCTGGTTTATGGTGTATGTATGCGAGTTCTTGGCGATAAGCATAACGCCGCTGATGCGGTGCAGGATACTTTTCTGCAACTGGTTCGGGACGCGTCAAACATTAATGATTCACTTCCAAACTGGCTTCACCGCGTGGCGACATGCAGGGCAATCGACTTTATACGGCAGGATTCACAACGAAAAAAACGTGAATTTAGATACGCAGGCAATTCTGAAAAGAGTTTTGCAAAAGAAACAGGAGATGAAAAAGCCCTCTGGAACGAAATATCAGGTTATATCGATGAGGAGCTTGATGAACTTGACGACAAGACACGAGAGGTTCTTATCCTGCGTTTTTTCGAGGGCTTATCTACAACTGATATTGCCGAAAAGTGCAACATATCACAGCCCACTGCCTCCCGATGGATAGAATCAGGTATCGAATTGCTTCGTCTGAAATTAAAATCACGGGGCGTTATAGTTCCTGCGGCTGTGTTTATGACTCTATTGAGTGCAAACATCGTCAAAGCCGCTCCTGCTTCCATAATGAAAGAACTTGGCAAAATAGCATTAGCAGGCAGCAAAGCGACTATCGGCGCCAAAATTGCATCATCCATTTCTGCAGGCGTTGCCGTAAAAACAAAAATTATGGTCGGTATGTTGATTGTCTTATTTGGGGCCGGTTTGACTGTTGTTTTTTCGTTTATCGCAAATGGCGACAATACTGCAAGTCCATGGGAATTAGTTCAACAATCTTTGAAAAAACAACCTGATTCAGAACCTAATAAGAATACAGAATCGAAGACCGATAAGAATATCGCTAATATTACCGTAAACGAATTGCTCAATAAATACACAAAGGCGCTGGATCCGATTCAAAGCTTTATTGCTTCGACTGAATCTACTACAACTGGAAGCAGTGACATACCAAGCTGGGGATTAAAGCGTGATAATCAAACTTCATATTCCCGTGGTGAGGTACGCACAGATGGCAAAGGAAAAACATCTCAGACAAGCATTAGCTGGGGTTATATAGGCGAGTATATCCCGGAAAATCAAGCACTTTATAATCGAATTGTAGCTGGTGATGATTTTGTCTATAGTCATAATAAAAGGTTGAACCTGACGGAGTATAATGGACGGGAATATCATAGCCAGCTTACATATCAAACACCTGACGAGAAAGGTTTTAAACTCTCAAGAGATGATGTTGGCCTATTAAACAATTATGGCACAATCAGTTATTTTCTCGGATATCTCGATACCACTGAACGACTTGATTGGATTATTAGGAATGCAGCAAAGCATATATCGATGCGTCCGGAATCAGAAATGGTAAATGGTTCTCTTTGTTATGTCATTGAGGCGGATACTGAATATGGTGACTTTACAGTTTGGTTTGATTTGGAGCATGGATATCATCCTGCTAGAATAGAAGGAAAAGTAGGAATAGGCGATAGTATCGGAAGCCCGGGAAATCCGAGTATTATAACCAAAGAGCAGGGAATCGAGAGGGATTATACTCTGGAAAATGTTCGTTTTGAGAAGATTGACGGCAATTGGATACCTATGGAAGCAGACTCAAAACGAAATGTTATTCTTGGTAATGAGAATGGTTTTTCAAATTCCAAGTCTCATTTTAAGTTTACTAAGATTACTCTGAATCCGGAACACGAGGCATTAAACTCATTTGGAAATCCTGCAAAAAATCCGAAACTGGACCCTGAGCTTGTTGATGGTACTATTGTGTATCATATTGGTCATGAGAGTGCTAAATGGCAGAATGGTAAAGTTATTGAGGACAATACAGGCAAAGAAGTCGATCTTGAAAATCGAGGTCCGAAATTAGTTGTTGGTCAGGTATTACCTGATTTATCTGAATTTAATGTCAGACTTGATTCTCAACTTACTCAAAACAGGAGGATTCTCATATGCTTCTGGGATATGGATCAGCGTCCGAGCCGCAATGCGATTTTATCACTAAATAAAAGTGCGGAAACATACCTTAAAAAAGACCTCTATATGGTTTTTATCCATGCCGGAAAAGTAGAAGAAAAGACTTTTATTTCATGGCTTAAAAGAAATGAAATAAAGCCTCCGGCGGGAGTTAGTAATAACGGCTTGCCCGAACTTGAATATTCATGGGGTGTCAAGTCTTTACCCTGGCTGATATTAACTGATAAAAATCACATTGTAAAAGCAGAAGGTTTTGGTGTCGCTGATATGGATGAGAAAATAAAGTAATGAAAATAATAGAAAAGACAAAGCAAAACATATTGTTTGTATTCTTTCTTTTAGGAACTGTATCTATTACGAATTTCTGTAATGGACAAACGATCACAGAATCGAGTGTAGAATTTCTACCAGGAACAAAAATATTATTTGCCGATGCGAATGAAGCAGGAAAAATACTGGCCACGAAAGATGAATATATAAAATCTTACACACCTTTCGACCGCTCGATAAGAATGAAAACAGAAAAAGCTGTATCGCAGGAAGAGTTTATCAATTTTATCTCCAGCCAGGCTATGGAATGGACAGGCAGTGAAATAATTCGTATGGAAGAGGTAATTAAATCTGCCGCGAGCAAGCTCGAACCTTTCAACCTGAAACTTCCTGGTACAATATTACTGATAAAAACCACAGGCGCAGAAGAAAGCAACGCCGGATATTGCCGGCGAAATGCGATTATTTTGCCCCAAATTATGTTATCTCCGCAGAATATCTCATTTCAACAAAAAATGCTACTTCAGCAGAATAACACTTTAGAGCATATATTTATTCACGAGCTTTTTCATATTTATATGATACATAACCCGGAGCTGCGGGAGAAGTTCTATGGAATTGTAGGTTTTCAAAAATGTAATCCTGTTGAGCTGCCGGAAAAGCTCAAAAAGATAGAAATTACAAATCCGGAGCTTCCCAAAGATGAATATTATATCGAATTAATATATAAAGACGGCACAATTAACGTTATGCCGATAATTACGATTCCTGATTATTATTACAGAGGACAAGGCGGAATTTTCGAGTCTCTGAAGGTACAGTTGCTCGCCGTGGAAAAAACTAATGATACATGGCAATACAAAAGTAATGATACCGGTGAGCCTGTTCTGTTCGAGCTTAATGAATTGCCCAATTATCGTAGAGAGACAGGCGACAATACCGGCTATGTTATACATCCGGAGGAAATTCTTGCCGAGAATTTTGTTTTATTGGTTCAGGGAAGTCAATCTGTACAATCCAAGTGGGTAATCGAAGAAATGGACAAACTGTTTCAAAGCGTGTCCCGATAAAAATCATATTGTCCCTAATGAAGGTTTTAAAATAGCAGAACTGAATGAAAAGCTTGTTGATAATTGAAATTAAATTCTCTCAAACAAATAAGTATAATTACAAACAGAATAAAATTAAAAGTCTTTTACCTGCATTTCTGCGTATTGCGTAATAGTCATTGCGAAGCAAAGCCAATTATGACGTAACTTCTTTTTTTACAAGTAGTTATAAAAAATGTTGTTGCTTATAACGATGGATTCGGACTGTTATTCTTCAAATTTTTTATTTGTCTTGGGTTAAATCGTCCTGTTTTTCGGTATTTTCGAGCACGCCTAATTCGACGAGCGCGTTGAAGGCGGCTTTTTGCTCGGCTTCTTTTTTATTGGTTCCCCATGCGCTCTGAAAGTGCTGATTCGAGATAGTAACTTCAAGCTCGAAACATTTGTTATGGTCAGGTCCCTTTTCATCGAGCAAAACATAGCTCGGCGTGGCGTTTAAATGCTCCTGGGCATATTGCTGGAGTAATGATTTGAAATTGCCCTGTGAGTGCTCGGCGTCTGCCTGCTCGATTTTTGATCCCATGACTTTTAATATGAAAGTTCGTGCGTCCTCTAAACCGCCGTCAAGATATATCGCTCCTATTACAGTCTCAAATACACCAGCGGCTAACGAGCCTGATAACGCCTTGTTGGAAATCATGCCTTTGCCTACTTTGAGAAATTTGTGCAGGCCGAGCTTTCTTGAGATATGTGCGCATGTTCCGCGTGAAACGAGCATGCTTTTGATTTTAGTTAAATCGCCTTCGAGATAATCGGAAAAACTCTCGTAAAGAGCCTGACAGACGACTAATGCCAGAACAGAGTCGCCGAGAAACTCCATTCTTTCGTTGCTTAAAAGACGATTATCGACTGCTGAAGAATGAGTCAAAGCCTGGGCTAAGAGCTCACTATCTGTGAACTGATAGCCCAGGGTCTGTTCAATCCGCAGCCTTAGCTCTTCTTCCATATTTATACCATAGAAGTTTAACGTTATTACGTTTTTCGGTTGCGTTTAATATTTTTCGTTATTATCAGACCATTTGCAGGCTTGCCAGTGCTACGAACTTATCATCGGCAAACTCAAATATGCCGTCAAGGCCGGTTACAGTGAAAATACCCTTTGTTGCCGCTGCTACAGAGCAGAAAATCAACTGATGACCGCAATCGCCAAGCATCTTTCTTAGCTTCAATAACTTCGAAAGGCTGGAGGAAGTTATTATATCAACACTTGAAAAATCGATTACTACGTCACAATCGCCTCTGTCGCGAACTATCTCAGTGACGGTTTTCAGCTCATCCGACATTTCCGGCTCCTGAGGCAGATCCACTAAAACAACATTCTCTGACCAATCTTGAATCCCCATTATAATCTCCTTTTTTAATATTAAAAACAACTTTTCGGCGTCGTCCCGGGAGGAATTTACCTCTCAAGAGGGTACAGGCGACGAGTATTTTATCGGCATAACCGCCTGCCAAGTTAAACAAAGTTTCGGTTACAATTGTCTTTTTAACTGTTTTATCAAATCCATCATTTCAATAACCCTCAGCTCAATCGCCGAAAGTATCCAGAACTTGAAATGATTTACCCTTGCCTGAACATGAATCATATAGATAATTTTTAATGAAAGCATGACTGTAGTAAGCTCGACCATTAATAGCCGCAGTTTCTCATCGGAAAATATGGAAACAAGCCCTGCGATGATAATTGTGATGATAAATAAAATATTGACCAGCTTTGTGCGAAACTTCGGTACGCCGCCGATATTGCCGATTATCATTCTGACGCGTTCCTTTTCCTTCTCGAAATGTTCTAACTGGGATTTTAAATCATTTATTTCATTCTCAAAATGCTCAATTTTTTGTTCCATAATAGCTCCCTGGATAAAAACGCCATATTGATTTTCAAAAACATACAGATTATCTATAAAAAAGGCCTTACTACAAGTTAATCTAAGAAAATGTTAAATAAAAAATATAAATCTTTCTAAAAGGACTTGACAAAACAGGTAATTTTAATATAAATTTATCGTTTTACACGGGGATGGAGTTCCCCTTTTAACCGCACAAAAGCTGACAACTCCTACTATAACAACTTTTTTAACAGGAATTTTTCTATGAATGTTTCGTTAAGAAATGACGTTCAAATTCTGCTGGAACAGACAATTGAACAGCTAAGTTACCTGGATGCCGGTTTTTTCGAGCATGAAATGGGTAAAAGCACAGAGGTTTTTTCAGAAAGAATGCGTCAGGTGCTTGAGCCACACAGGGAAAGACTAAAAGAGTTGATAGATTCGATTCGTAAAACTGCCGCAGAGCTGTTCGACATTAATTATCAGCAGGTTCAGACAGCCGGGGATTACGAAGTTGAAAAACGCCCATATTGGGTAAGTCACCAGTGGGCCAGTTCTTTTCATCGAATACCTCGCGGCATATTCGATAAACTGTTACCTTTAGAGAGCCGTAAGAAACAATTAGCTAAAAGAGCCACAGAGCAGATCAATGAGCTTGTAACACAAAATGT
>CAYSHS010000165.1:0-6456 GCA_964430845.1 uncultured Pirellulales bacterium
GAAATACACCTTCGGTTGCCGCGGTTCCGGTAAAGTATTTCTGCCAGTCAAGAAGCACGTGGAAACCGCCCAACGGAATTTTCATCCCGATACCGCCGGAGAAAAGCCCAATCGGCTCTATGCGCCTGATATTCAGGATGTTATCGGCCCCCAATACAATATTGTTGTACATGTTAAAAGAGAACTGGAACACACCCCAGAATCTGTAATCCAGCCCGATGCTCAACGACGGATCAATTAGAGCGTTTCCTATCGGCATCGTGTATGCAGACACTACGCTGAAGTGCGTATCGGCGGATGCCACTGCGCATGCTATCACCATCAATACGGTTAAAATCAATGCAAATCTCAAACCCTTCATCATCGTCCTCCATTCGTATTGATTGAACACCGATTTTATCGGAATCTGTTACCTCCTGATCCGATTTCTGTGGATTTTAGGATTTGTGCATAGTAATGCGATTGCATAGGCCGGTACGTATTCATCCGCATCCGCTTCAATGTTTGTTTCATGAGCCCGGCCCCCTCGACATGCGTACGAGTTTCTCCTGTTACGCCGATTCGGCACCGCTCAAGACTGTTGTTCACATTCCTGCCGAAGCATACGGTCTATCGACTGTTTTAAGTCGTCGAAAAGTAGCGACCTATTTTAATTATGAAGAATCATCACTACGTTCGTTGTATTTTCCTTTGCATTCGTCGGTGTTTATATTACCGGAATCATGTAACATGTTCCCCTGTTGAATAATCGCCATGGTCAATGTCCCAGATGGGTATAGAAGTGTCTTACGCGCAGCAGCAGAAACCATTCCCTTCGCAGACGCTTTCTTCTAGACAGTTACTGCCCGCCTATGGCACGGGAAACCGAGAGTGGGAAATGAGTATAGTATCAATTTGCTTCAAAATTCGTTTTTCTTTTGAAACGGCCCCGGATAACGCAAAATAGATAACAGCCTTTGCGGGGTAGATGGGCTATATTGTCCAAATTCACACGACAAGGAAAATACAATACAATAATATATAGGAGAACAGTATGGCAAAAGAGCTTACATCAAGAGAAAGAGTCCTCAAATCGCTCAATTTTGAAGAACCGGACCGGATACCGATCGATGTAGGCGCCTCACGGGACTCGAGTTTTGTCAAGGATGAATACGATATTTTAAGAAAATATCTGAAACTTCCTCCTTCCGATCCTCCCATCACCAGTCTTATGATGCGGACAGTTGACGTGGACGAGGACGTATACCAGCATTTCGATATCGATTTTCGCGGTGTGTATCCTGGATCTTCGAGAGAGGCGGAATGGCTGGATGAACGCACTTACAAAGATAATTGGAATATTGTTAGAGTACGTCCTGAAGGCAGCTATTATTTCGATTTATTGGAATCACCGCTCTCCGGGGATATCACCGTAAAAGATATTGCGAATTTTGACTGGCCCGATCCTGATGCCGCTGCAATAACGGCTCCCTTGAAGAAACGGGTCAGGGAAATCAGGGAAAAGGTTGATAAGGCGATTGTTCTCTGCCTGCCGGCACCTATCGTGCACACAAGTCAGTACCTGCGCGGGTTTGAAGATTGGTTTATGGATTGCGCCGCTGATGTTGATCTTATAACTGCACTATTTGATGCTGTGTTGGAAGTAAATATGCAGGTGGCGAAAAACGAGCTGGAAGCGGTTGGTCAGGACGTTGATATCGCTATCTGCGGAGATGATATGGGTACACAGGGGGGGCTGCAGTTCCATCCCGATTTCTTTAGAGCGCATCTTAAGCCGAGATTAAAAAAGTATTTTGATCAAGTGCACACCATAGCCCCAAATATCAAGATGCTGTTTCACAGCTGCGGAAGTATAGAACCCATTCTCGACGATCTTATCGAAATCGGCGTAGATATCATCAATCCTGTACAGGTTACGGCAAAGGATATGGGTTCCGAGCATTTGAGTAAAAAATTCGGAAAGAGGGTCTGTTTCTGGGGTGCCATTGATACCCAGCATGTTCTTCCTTATGAAACACCGGAAGAGGTCAAAAAAGAAGTAGAGCGCAGAATAAACGACTTTGGCCGAGGTGGCGGATATGTTGTCTCTGCTGTTCACAATATACAGCCAGGAGTCCCGCCCGAGAACATCGAGGCGATGTTCGAACATGCAAAAGAATACAGCCGGAAATTTTATCAAGGCTGATCGAATGAACGAGGCTTCCGCACATTCTTTGCGAAGACGTCGGGATGCTGATGAACCACGGATTTTTGAAAGAAGATCTCGCCGAAAAACTAACCGGTAAAAGCCGCTCAGTCAAAAAATGCTGTTCCAATTGTTAAACGGGAGAATCCATTGTAACGCTGGTTTCGAAATTGGTGACAGGTCAGCTCTCAGTAGGGCCTTTTTACAGCAGTCCCGCACTGCAAGTCGTTTTGGTATTAGCTGCGCCTACTGTTCCAGCATCGGAATCCCGTAGGGTCCCTCGACAACAAAGCCCAGAGATGGGCTCTTTCCCTCGTATGCGGGATGATTCACCGTATATATGACAGCATTTTGCAGCATGACCTCAGCTTTTTCTCTGTCGCTGGCAAAATCCATGTTGGCTTCTATCATTTCATACCCGCTCAGTCCGGGGATTACCTTGTAATCCTCCTCGGTTAGCTGTGGAGCACAGTATATGAGATGGTCTGCTCCTATCTTTCGTATCGGTTTTCCCCACATCTCTGGCTCCCATTGATCTTTTGTAAATATCCAGTCCGGACCCTGAAGAATGGAGTTATACTTGTCGGGACCGAGGATCTTTAACAGGTGCAGGAGCGTGATATATTCCCTTGATCCTATCGGTCTCACATCGATATTGTTTGCGGCCATAAGTATAAAACCGTTTTCCTTGACTACAGGAATGGCCCCCACCGCAGCCTTCACACTCTGGTAGTGATCACGGCCTACATAACCTGCATGGGTGATTACAATATCAAATGGCTCCTTTACCGGTATACGCACGAATTCATTCATTGCTTTGAAGGCCTCCATGTGCGCATCGAAAAGGTCCCCGCCATATACTCCTGTGATATTTAGGTTATGATCCAGCGTGGTGCTGACCATGAAATCGACACCAACTGTCTTGGCAACCTCGACCGCCTCTTCGTGGCATGGATTGCCCTCCAAGACGAGATTTGTCGAGTTCGGGTGTTCGAGGAACTCCACACTGTGAAACTTTTCAATGGTCTTTGTATTGACAAGAGCAGGGCAAACCGCCTTTCTTCCCCCCGAGATGCCGGCCATAAAATGGCTTTCCACCAGTCCTGTTACTATCTTTACATCCGAGTTATAGAACACTTTGTTGAGGTAAACCTCTGTGTCCCGAGTAGTGTGGGCTGCGAGGACTAGGTTCGAGTCGTCCTCGCAGTCGTGGTCCACAATCCGGTAGATATCAACGATATCTTGCCCATACATATGTATCCTCTCTTCAAGAGTGCTGGGACGGTGCATACCGTTACCTATAAGGATAATGATGTTTTTTCGCTTTACACCCGCTCCTTCTATGATCTCAAGAAGCGGGTGAAGAATGCCGCTTTCTCCTTTGTAGGGAACAGGCCTAGTTATATCCGATACAGTAACGCAGACTGTGAGATCTTCAACCGGCTTACCCTTTCCCTTGATAATTTCAGGCAGATTGGGGGAACCTATCGGATTATTGAGCGCATCCAAGATCTGGTTTTTCGAGCGTGCCCTGCTGGGCATCGGTTTCATCTTAAGTTCCTCACATCCCGGGGGTACTGATATATCCAGATGCTCTTTACCGAATCCAACCTTGATCTTCTTCCACCTTCTCATTTGTTCCTTTGCGATTATAGAAACCAACTCTTGTTTCATGACTACCCTCTGAAATACCGACTACTGGTACGAAGAGAACTTAAAACTTTTCCTTAGCATTTTACAATACGTAGGAGCGTTTCGGAATGTAACACACACCGTCTGGCGTATGTTTCGAATACTGGAAAAACCGATGATACCGTTTTAGCGGTCGTTTCTTTCAAAATCGCATAATCAGTCCATAAATTTTTCTGCTAGTCTGTCGCATTCTCAAGCGGTTTTTTGCCACGCTGCATCGTTGGTTCGCATCTCACCGTACTCTTTGCCAAGATCGCGAAATCATAAAACCTGGAGTGAAAATGGGAAGATTAGCGTCAATCGAAAAAATTCTATAGTATACAGGTATAATTAAATGGAGTTTTCGTTGGCCTTTCATTACGGATTTGCAAACAATACCGGGCATTGTTCATGCATTTCAGGTTATACTTTACGTTATAACATTAGTAAAAAAGGAGATTTCTATGGCATTCTACAACACCTCAAACTGGCCCGAAAAAGCCAATTATTATCGCTGGCCTTGGTCCAACAATGATAATCCTGTCGGATGGCTCGAAGTAACAGATTTATGCAATATCCACTGCAAAGGTTGTTATCGTTCAGAAATGGACGGACACCGAGAACTGGGAACATTAAAAAAGGAAGTTGATTTTTTAGCAAGAGTACGGAATATTGATACCGTCTGCATAGCCGGAGGCGAACCCCTTATATATCCAGATATCGTTGAGCTTGTTGAATACATAGCTGAAGGTGGATTGAAAGCAAATATAATCACTAATACGCACGCCTTATCTGAAGAGCTCCTTGGTGATCTGTTTAGAGCTGGTATTTTCGGATTTACCTGTCATATCGATATGCTTCAGGACCGACCAGAAAAAAAACAGGGTGCTACAGAGATTGACCTAATGCCTTTGCGACAGGAGAAGGCCGAATTGATATGGGGTGTGGGCAAAGGAAAGATATACACTACATTCAACATGACTGTATATCACGAAAATTTTAAATTCCTGCCGGATGTCGTGCGCTGGGCCCGCAAGAATGTCCAATTGGTCCATGGTCTGGATTTTATTACCTATCGTGGCGCCCCCATAGGTGAAGGATTCGCCTATGACGTGGGAAAAGCGGAGCATGAAACGGCGGAAGATGTCAAAAAGAATATTAGCTACGTTGAAAACGATAAAAATCAGATAGATATCACTTCTGTGGATATCTACAATCTACTAAAGGATAATTTCGGCCATGAGTATGAGCCATGCGCATACTTAGGCGGGACAGGGCATATAAAAGACTACAAATGGTGGGGCGAAGCGACTGTGATGGAGAGGGATGGCACGATATACGGCTCCATCGGTCCGCGTACGATTGAGTTTCTTCAAATCACTCATCACTGGTTCAAAGGTCGATATTTCATGTATCTGAAAAAAACAAACAGGATACCCCGACTACTTATTCAAATGACAAGTCTCATTGGTGACAAGAGCCTCCGGCGTGGAAGGAGAAAACTGCTTCGAACATTCTTGAATCCGGTAAAATGGTTCCAACCTCTATATAATCAGAGTATTGGGATCAACCAACCTCCCGATTTAATGGAAAATGGCACGATAAGCATGTGCGAGAGCTGTCCTGATGCCTGTGTTTTTGAAGACAACCTTGTCAGTTCCTGCAGATTGGATGAGTACCGGAATTATGGAAGGCAGATGAACGTGATAATGCACAATGAGGATGCGGATCGACGAGTTAAAGAAAAGGTGCGTAAGGTGCCGGAGTAGATTCGTATGAAAGGCTTGAACCCTATAGAATTTGTTGCCGGACTGCGGGGAGTAATCTCCGGGAGAAAAAACATTCCCGAATCACTGAAAGATAATCCCGTTTTGCAGGTACTCCTCAGCAGGCGTTCTTGCAGAAGTTTCCGCAATGAAGACATTCCTGATGATGTATTCGCGGTTATTCTAGAGGCTGCTCGAGTTGCTCCCAGTGCTGTAAATTTACAGTCTTGGAGCTTTGGCGTCTTCGACCGGCACAGCTGGAAGGAGAGATTTGGAAGCGTCATTCCATTCAACGGGAACCGCGCCATCATTGTTCTGGGTGATGTCTGTCGTGTGCGCCAGGCGTTGGACGAGTTTCCTTTCAGGCCGCTGGTAGAGTATACCCTCTGTGTTACTAACGCCAGTATCGCTGCTTATGCGATGAATATCGCTGCCGAGTCATGTGGTGTATCCTCTGTTATGCTCTCAGAAACAGCAAAGAGTGGTTTTTTCGACGCCCAGTTTATTAAGGCAAAACTTGGTTTGCCTGCGGGAGTATTTCCGATTATGACGATTGTATTCGGTTATGCTCAGCGCAAAGCGCTCGGTATGCCGCCCAAATTACCGATGGAAGAGATCGTTTTCGAAAACAGCTACAAGTTGCCTGACAGAAAGATCATGAAAGACTGGCTGCAACAAATGATGGCCGCATATCGTTGTGTTTATGTCACTCGCTCATTTAGTCAACAACTAAAACAATATCTGTCAAAGATTGACGCTGCTGAACAGGGGCTGAAAGACCTGATATTTCACCGACCTGAAGATTCCAGCTAATCGCTTCCAATGTCGTTCCAG
>CAYSHS010000165.1:6466-7244 GCA_964430845.1 uncultured Pirellulales bacterium
GCGGAAGGACCAGTCGACAAACAGACTACTTACCGCCAGATATCTCGAGTTGCCTCTTATGTTTATCAATACGCCAGACCAGTTTTTGGGGGAAAGGTCAATGTTCTTGCTCACATTCTTTGGATTCGTTTTATGTTAGGATTCCGGCCTATCAGACGGTGATCAATCACAATGTGCTTTCTTCGGGATTACTTCGGAGCGATTATTAAAATATGTTCAAGAACATTTCCGGCATGTAACATACACTGTCTCCCGACGAAACTCCGCCACGTCCTTTCGTACCTCCCGGTCCAGATAATTCACCACAGCCGATCCACAGGATTCGGATCAGTACCCTTGATTCCCATCGGGTTTTCACAATGCTACAATACTCCGTAGAAAGTCAGCGGGGCTTGAAGACGCCGTTTTGAAAAGTGTGGGGCTACCGGTGACACCTCGACGGATTTCGGTTGTTTAACAGATAGGGTTCGATACGGTGAAAACGTGATCTTCAGGTAACAATCCGGTACATCCGGCGTGTTACAGAGATATAGAGGAAAGGATGCGAAGCACGTGGCAGTTGATGTTGAACAGTTTTATAGGAAATACGGACCGATGGTCTTGAGAAGATGCAGATCGTTATTGCGGGATGAAGACGCGGCTCTGGATGCAATGCAGGATGTGTTCGTCCAGGTGCTGCGCAGGAAGGAAACGCTTCACGATGCAGCCCCGTCAAGTCTCCTGTACAGAATAGCAACGAATGTCTGTCTGAACGTGATCCGCAAGAACAAACGGGCTC
>CAYSHS010000166.1:0-7233 GCA_964430845.1 uncultured Pirellulales bacterium
TGCTCTGTCAAACCTTTCAGCTCATCCTTCAGTCGTGAGGCTGCAGGACTATCGCTGGCGTCAATCTCCGATTGTATCCCCTTGGGGGGAGCGACGTTGATACTTCCGGGGTATTTGCCAAGCAATCCTACACATTCTTTCAAGCCCTGGATCGTACCCTCTTCATTAATCGGTCCTGGCAGATTGTCCGCCACAAGCAGGTATCCATCCGGTACGGCGGGTGGCTCGAAGTCAGCCTCAGTAACCGGTATTTCCCATTGAATATCATGCAACACAATCTGGATGCTTATCTTCACTCTGTTCATGACGAGCCCACTTACGAGAACTTCAATCCGCACCGGCAGGCGCGTCTTTATGTCTACCCAGAGCTTTGCATCAACTTGAGCATCTTTAATGGCGCTTGCGATGCTGTAATTTGGATCCGTCGTCCGAAATCCTTCGACCTCCGTACCAGCGAGTGTGGAACGCCCCAGGCTCTCGTACTTGGACTTCATGATCTCCCTGAGCCACCAGCCCGCGTCGCTGTCTGCGGTAAAGTCCTGCTGCGCTCGTTTAAATTCAACGTCATCAAATTCAGTACGTGTGTACATCTTCGCTGGATGGTCAATCTGAATAGAAGTCTTCTTCTGCAACAGGAACCAGAGTTCTCTCTGCGGTACTTCGCGGCCATTTGGGTCTATCTGTACCCCACCTCCTTTTGTGCCCCATTCCTGTGACGACAGTAACGTGCCGTGTGTCTCCGTACGGGAAGGTCTGCCAGGGATCGGCTCACTTATTGTTATTTGGTCAACTTTCCACCGAAAAGACTTAACCTGTTCGACACGATCCAGTACCTCCGCCAGGGCAATACCTGAGCCGGTCGTTTTCCATAGAGATAGACCAATCAAACATGTGATAATAACCACCGCAGCGATGGCTAATTTGGATATGTTGCTTCTCATAATTATTCTCCATACAGAAAACTCGGTTGTTTTCTGTTCATCCTTGCTTTCCTGTAAATAGATTTTTTTCATTTTTTCCAGAACAGCTTTGTCTCTTTCAACCTGTGTGTCGAGTTTAGCCTGTTCGTACATTTTTTTTATATTTTCTGCCCGATTCATTTTGTTACCTCGTTAATAAGAATCCGCTGCAGCTTTTCAATTCCATATCGGAATCTTCCTTGAACGGTACTCGTAGGCACTTCCTGAATTTGAGCAATCTGCTTAAAAGTCATGCTGCCGTCCATGTACAGCGAAACGACTTCTCGCTGCTCGATGGGTAGTTCGCCCATCGCCTTACTTAACAGTTGCAACTGCTCGCTGAGAATCGCCCATTGTTCGGGACTTTTATTATTCGATGGAATTTCATCAGCACAATCGAGAGATTCATTCGAACTTTTCTTATTATCCCGGTAGTAGTTTTTAGCCTTATTCAGCACGGCTGTTATCAGATATCCTTTAATATTCGAAAGATTTTCTTTCTTTCCAGCCGCTCGCGCAAAGCCCAGGAAGACGTCCTGAACAATATCTTCTGCGCTATGAATATTGCCAACCAGAACATAAGCAAATTTCAAAAGCGAGTTTTTCTGGCTCAAATAAGTATCTTCAACGTCTTTGAAACTCAATTTTCTATTGTTTATTCCGAAAATTTTCACTACAAATCAATTCTCCAGCGATTATTAAAAGGCCTTTCTAATAATATAAACACGCAACATGCTTATTTAATATAAAAAAGTGAAAAAATGCGCATAAAAAAAACCGGGCTTGGAAATCCGGTTTTTTTTAAGGTTTCAACTTTTTGTAATAATATTAATCAGACACAGTATTTACAATGACTTGCTTTTCAGGAGGTGCCTGGTTCATTCTATCTCCATAATTTAGTATGGCATCAACTTTGTAGTGCCTGATGTTTTCCGGCAACTCCAGGATTTTCCACGTAATTGGTACTAGCCGAGGCTCTCTTCGCTTGCGGACACTAAGGCGTGGTTGTTTTGCCCAGGGAAGATTATTAAGAACGCATTTGCCTGTCTTGTCTGTTGTAGTTGTGAAATCATCACCATAAGAAAACGGTGATGTGCCAAATTTTACTTCGGCATCTTCAACATGGTTTCCATCCTGGTCTTTTACTTCGAACTCTACTGTAGTATTTGCTTTTTCGAGTATAATTTCTACTGTGTATTCATTTTTTCCCTGCTCGTAGGGAATTACAACAGTATTCTCATTGTAATAAGCAAATTCACGATTCATTTTCCATGTCTTCATACAGAAATCCCATGAAGGTGATTTGCCTGCGCCGGAAGCAGTCACAGCCAGACCTTTCATTGCGGGACAATTAACAAGCTCGAATTCACCTTTTTTTCCAGTAAAGACATATGTTCCCACCTGTCCATTCTCGTGTACACTTTGAACCTGCCCGATCTTTTTGCCATTAACAGTATGCCAAAGACCATAATATGGTAAAGGCTCGCCGTCTTTATTTTTTACAAAACCTTTTATTGTTATTCCGCCTTTGAAAAGTGCAAAATCCGGGCCTTTTTGTTCCAGGGTATCGCTAAGAACTATGCCTCCTTCTTCAGATTGCATATAGTTTTCCGCAGAAGCAATTAACTTCGGAGAAAAACTCTTAAGAATTTTGGGTAGAGAACCAAGCAAATATCTCCCCTGATTATCGGTTATTGCAGTAGCGTTAATCCATGCTGGTCCTCCGCTTACCTGGGAGCCATCTTTATATTTAAACCAAATATTTTGCAGTTTTACTTCCGCGCCGCTTAATCCAATTCCCTGTTCATCTGTTACTTTGCCTGTTATTTGAAGCGCCGGCTGCATCTTTAGGATAATTCCTGTAGCGCCGACACACTTCCAGCTTGGCGGAGAGTTCGGATCGAGAAGCACAGTGACATTATTCAGTTCAGGTAACTCGTAAGGCAATTCTTTTTTATCTTCCGGATCCTGAATTATATTCCAGGCAACCTCGCCGGGCACATTTTTCCGAAATGCACGAATAAGTATCGGAAATCCGAATCTTGCTCCTAATTCTGTTTGCTTTTTTGCAGTGAATTTACCATCGGCATCTGTAGCAGCGGCTATATTACCAGAACCTCCAACAATATGAACTTCTACGCCGCTGAGAGGTTTGTCACTTTCATCCAGTACAATTCCACTGAAAAAGGTTTGTTGAGGCGGCGGCAGAATCTTGTATCCTTCGGGTATGTTCAGTGCAAACATTTTGTCCGTGATTTCATGGTAATCAAAATCATACTCAAGAGTAGATTTAATATTTGGATTGTCCGGCCCGGCATACGCTACCATTCGACTTATCAACATTGTCTTTTTGTCAACCCACATTTTAAATTTCATGGTCTCACGCTGTACGCCCGGCTGTTTTTTATATTCGCCGTCATATACAAGCTGCCGGTCTGTGCTTTCTTCGGAGATTTTGGTTAACGCCGGTGTCTCCTTCGCGAAATTAGGGTCTTGCTCCCGCAGCCAGTTCACACAAGCGAACACATATTGTGCCTGTGGAAATTCACCTTGTGGAGAATCTGAAAGCTGGGCGGTTTTCGCTTTTTTATTTATTTCAAGTTTTTCTGTGCCATTATCTATTGTCAAATAATCGTTAGCTTCATTGCGAAACTTGTTTGGCCTCTTAACCCAGAATTCAGAACCTTTTATTTTTTCACTGCCGGATTTAATTTCCCATTCTACAGCGTGAACAAATTGTACCTGCTCAAAAGCCTTGTTGATACTTGCCCAAACCTTGCTTTCAGTGCTTTTGTTAAAGAAAAGTACTATAAGTATTATCACTGCTGCGGCTGCAAATTTTGTAATGTTATTTTTCATAATTTTTTTCCATAAAACCGGCTGAGCCGGTTTGCTTGTTTTTGTTTGATCGGTTACCCGGGAAATTTCTTCGCGGATTTTTTCATCCAGTCCCGGGCTTGTGGGCACTTTTAGTTTTCTAAACGAGTTTTGTAAATTATCTGTCGGTCTCATTTTTTCACCTCACCATTTAATAACGACCGCAGTTTGTTTAATCCATAGCGGTACCTGCCCTGGATTGTACTTATCGATTCATTTTGCAAACTGGCAATTGCCCTGAATTTCAAGCCGCTGTATAGATGTAAAAGCAATACTTCGCGTTGTTCGTAAGGAAGCATGGAAAGCGCCTGCGTGAGTTTTTGTGAATTTTCATTAAACATCGCGGCCAAATCAGGCCTATGCAAATTCGAGCTAAGATGTCCTGCATCTTTGAGCGAAGTATCTTCCCGTCTTTGGCCGGCTTTATTCTTATTCCGAGCCGTATTAACGACGCAGGTTATTAAATAACCTTTTAAGCTCTGGTTAAGCCGCATTTGGCCGCACGAATGTATAAATTTCACAAAAACATCATGTACAATATCTTCGGCTATACTTTTATCATATAAAAGAGCAGTTGAGAGAGTCATCAGATCATCCTTGTATTTGGCGTAGATTCTCTCAAGGATATCTTTTTGACCCTTATTAAACTTCCATATAAGCAGCCTGTCTTCAAGCATGAAAAGCTTTTCCTTTGCTCTATTATGAATTCATAACAATCGATTACCGTTTATAAGACAATTCACGAGTGTATTTTAATATAATATTTTTGAAATAAGCGCATAAAAAAGGCCGGACCTATGAAAAGCCCGGCTAAAAATTATTTAGAAAAAGTTACTTTGACTTTGGAATTTTCCTACTTTTCTTACTGATTCAGATAATTAACTACTTCTGCATTATCAGGAACACCGAGTTCATAAATATCTTCAGGGCCAGTCTGGGGATAAGAAAAAGTGATTTCCAAATCGCCTATATGCTCACCTGATAAATCTTCTACTTTTTCAAATACAACTATGATTAAATTTGTTGCCCTGTCCACAATAGCTTCAAATGAAGCATTAAATGCAACATTATATTCAGAATGGCTGCTATCGGCATGAAGGTCAATGCCGGCATTTATTTGATATATATCAACTTTTTTATTCTGATACTGGCCTGTCTTTCTGGTGATGTTTCCCGTGAATTGTTTGGGTAATTGCAAAAGTGTAGTCAAAAAATCTGAGTTCGATTTATATTTTATTGATTTCTCCCACGTTGTTGAAATGGGTGAAATTAATAATTGGTTATCATCCGGCTTGTAAACATAGTAAATATTATTTCCAAAATCGCTATAATGAATCGCTTTCCCGTAAATATTAATCATTATTTTAGAGGATATATTATACCACTGTTCAGAATCATCGACTGCAGAAGCAAGCGGACTGTTCTCTTTAATTATTTTAGACTTTGAAACCATATGTACCCATGGCATATTATCAGCATTTTTTAGAGCCTTCGCAAAAGCAGTACTTGCGCTGTCAATGGGAGCTCCGAGCTGGCTCAAAACGAACGATATTGCAAGAAATATTATAGCCGCCGCGGCTAGCTTGCCTATGTTACTTTTCATGATTATGCTCCATATATTACTTCCTGATTGCTGCGGCTCGCTTGTCAATTTGGTCAAACTCTGTTTAGTTTTTTCCAGATCACGAGCGGCCACTTCCGGGCTGATTTCAAATTGTGAAACAGCTTCAAAACGTCTTTTTATTTCATCTTCATTTATTCGCGACATAACATCACCTCTTTGTCACGCTGTTTGTTTTATTTTCCAACTCTTTATTACCTGCAAGTAATTCTTTGAGTTTAGCTATAGCTTTGGCATTTAATGCTCTGAGATATTGAGGTTTTTGGTTCAGCCGCTTTGCGATTTCCTCGTAGGATTCCTGCTCGATATAGTGCATTACAACTACATCACGCGCCAGGTTGCTTAACTGCATAGTCGCATCGAGAACCTGCTGCAATTCTTCATCGACAATCATCTTTCTCAAAGCTGGTGAGCCGACCTCTGCAGCAGGGCAGTCATCTTCGAGCGGTTGGAACGAATCTTTCCTGTCCCTTCGCCACTCGAAAGCGAGATTAATCGCGGCTCGATAAGCATAGGAAAACGGGTCTCTTGCCTTGTCAAACGATTTGGAATTCCATAATCTCAGGAAAAGCTCCTGCAGCAGGTCTCCGACTTCATCTTCGCAGAGCGTTAATCTTCCCAGTAGCCTGTGCAGTCGCGGCCCCGATGTTTCAAATAACTCCAAAATCTTTTTCTGCCTGTTTCTCAATCTATCCTCAATATCAGCTTGCAGCAGCTATTTTGCCATAGCCTTTATAATTATAGATGAAAAATTGCTTCTCGCGCACCAATTTTTCTAAGAAATTTTGAGAAAGATTATTAAAAGATTACGATTGAAATGATTCTGTAAAGACTAAAAAATGCGGATGAGAGGAGTCGAACCTCCACGAGCGTTAAGCCCACAGGCACCTGAAGCCTGCGCGTCTGCCAATTCCGCCACATCCGCGGCGATGAAATTTTTCAGGAAAAACAACTCAAATATTTCCCTGAGAAAACAGGTAAATAATACCAATATCCAGCATTAAGTCAAGAATATGAATTCTGCAAAATTGAAATTAGGCATACATTGTATGAAGAAAATCTTCTTCCCAAGATTTTCTTCATACTATCCGGTTTTTATAACCTCATAATTATAAGTAACTTATGACCGTTTTTACGAAAGAAAAAATAAAAAAAGGAAATTTTTTCTTTCTTTAAGTATGCCTAACTTCAATTTTGCAGAAGCCTTTATAATCAAGAAATTTTAAGGTGAATCAGCATATCCCGGACAATTCCACGTGTGAAATAGCTTGCGATTCTGGTTATAAAAGCCTCGAAGTCGATTTTGGCAGAATGGTCTGCCTTATCGGAAATGATTCGGATACAGGCAAAAGGCACATCATGTTGAGCACAAACCTGTGCGGCGGCAGCGCCTTCCATCTCGACGCCTTTCAAATCAGGAAGCTCCGCCCGTAATTCATTCATTTTTTCAGCACTTCTGATAAACTGGTCGCCCGTAGCAATAAGACCCTGGCAGATAGCCGGTTTTTGGATTTTAAATTGTTTGAGAAGGTCTTGTGGAATATCTTCATTTAAATTATTTGAAACGAAATTTTGAGTTGCTTCAAAAGCGGCGTTCCGCAAAGTCGGGTCAGTTTCGAAAAGTGTCGGTTCTTTTTTGAAATCAGGCCCCATTCTGAAACTTGAAATTCCCAAAGGCGGAACCTGGTACTTTGCGAATATTGGTTGAGCATCGATATCGTGCTGAACGAATTTCGAGCCAATAATAATATCGCCAATGTTCAGTTCACCAGAAGC
>CAYSHS010000167.1:0-7230 GCA_964430845.1 uncultured Pirellulales bacterium
TGTCTTTGTGGTGTGGGTAGGGGATGCAAATACTCGGAACTCCAGCTACCGCAAATTCTGCTACACTTACCGCGCCGCTTCTGCCTACAACTAAATCAGCGGCGGCTAATAAATCCGGCATCTGGTTATAATAGTCTAATACTTTGTGACTTAATTCGTGACCCGTGACCCGAGCGACGAGCCACGAGCGGCGAGCTTTGCTTTTTCGTATCGTGATGATACCTGCTCTAAATTGTTTCTGCCTGAAAGGTGAACTATCTGCCAATCATTTGCGAACTGGTCGAGTTTATCGAGGATAAGGCATACTGCTTCGTTTATACTTTGCGAGCCGCTTGATACGCCGGTTATTAGTAATGTTTTTTTGCCTTGCCCTCCGACTTCAATTATGATAAAATCTTAATTATGGTAAAATCATAGGTTATAACTGGAATTTATGGATTGGAGGACGCTATGAAGAGTTCCTGGATTGTTTTTGTTGTGGTATTGTTGACGCTGAGCATAGGTGTCTTCGCCGCGGAGGCTTCCGTGATTGCACCTGGTGCTCAACTGCAGAAACTCGCTACGGGCTTTTCATTTACGGAAGGCCCAGCCGTGGATGCGGCGGGTAATGTTTTCTTTACGGACCAGCCGAAGGATCGAATTATGAAGTGGTCCGCAGATGGCTCACTGAGCGTATTCCTGGCTCCCTGCGGCCGGGCCAACGGCCTTTACTTCGATAGGGAAGGCAATCTCTGGGCCTGTGCGGACGAGCACAGCGAGCTATGGCGAATCGATCCTAATGGCACTGTCACAGTTGTAGTCAAGGACTTTAATGGCAAGCTGCTGAACGGTCCCAATGACCTGTGGATAATGCGTACCGGTGGTATATTCTTTACCGACCCCTACTTTTATCGCGACTATTGGGAACCCCGCTCAATGGAGCAGAGCGGTCAGCATGTATATTACCTGGAACCAGACTACCAAACGCTTATACAGGTTACTAATGATCTTCAACAGCCCAACGGCATAATCGGTACGCCGGATGGGCGGTTTCTTTATGTAGCCGATTATGGGGCCGGTAAGACCTGGCGATACACAATTCAACCCGATGGAACACTGGGAGAGAAGACCTTATTCTGCTCGCAGGGTTCGGACGGCATGACCATCGACAGGGAAGGTAATCTTTATCTCACGGGATCCGGCGTTGCGGTTTATAACCGTTCGGGTAAGAAAATCGAGACAATCAGTGTACCCGAAGGAACGGCTAATGTGACCTTTGGCGGCGCCGATGGCAAGACTCTTTACATCACCGCTCAGAAATCATTATATGCAATCGAGATGCGTGTCCAGGGTGCGTCCCTATCGCCGGATTTAAATGCAGACGAACACGTGAACTTTCTGGACTATACCCGGCTGATGCAATCCTGGAAGCAGGATGATCCGAATGTTGACCTCGGACCCACGACGCTGGGAGACGGCATAATCGACCTGCGCGACATGGCGCTGTTGGTTGACAACTGGCTCATGGACGTGGGACTCAAGGCATATTGGAAACTGGATGAACCGAATGGTGCGATAGCCTGCGACAGTGCCGGCGCATTCGATGCCAATGTGATAGGAGACCTTCTATGGCGGCCCGAAAGCGGAAAGGTACTTGGTGCCCTTGAGCTTGACGGTACTGACGATTATATCAGCACACCCTATGTTTTAAACCCCTCTGAGGGAGCGTTTAGTATCTTTGCCTGGATAAAGGGCGGGGCACCGGGGCAGGCTGTCTTGTCACAGGTCGGCAATACAAACCTGCTTTCAACGGATATATCAGACGGTAGCTTAATGACAGATAAGGGTGCAGGCAGGAATGCCCATACATTGTTGTCGCAAACAATAATAACTGATGGAAGCTGGCATCACATTGGCCTGGTGTGGGACGGTGTAAATAGGACCTTATATGTCGATGATACTATTGCTGCTCAAGATACACAAAATGGTTTGCCAGGTTCGGAAAAAGGTCTATACATTGGTGCCGGAAAGGGCCTGGAACTCGGGTCCTTCTGGTTCGGACTTATCGATGACGTGCGTATCTACGATCGTGTGGTAGTCCCTCAATAAAGGATTCCACCTAATCCGAATATTTCACCGCCAAGTTCGCAGAGAAAGCTGAGAAAAAAAATAATAGCCACGGTTGATGTGATAGACTCTGTATGTAATAGTCAAATTTTATTTTTTGTGCGAGAAAATAAATGGGATTATTCGGTTATTTTTATAAGCTCATCTGCTATTTCTATGCTTGCGTTTGGTTTGGCTATTACTTTGCATGATTTTGCCATTTGCAGGCGTTTTTGGGAGTCTTTCATTAAATATTCCAGTTCTTTCCACAAGTTTTCTACAAAAACTTTTTTATCAGGCAAATCTTCTACTAAACACGCCGCTCCCGCTTCGACGAGCTTTTGCGCGTTTAAATATTGCTGCCTGTCTTTGTGATGTGGATAGGGTATGCAAATGCTCGGCACGCCCGCAGCCGCAAATTCTGCTACACTTACCGCGCCGCTTCTTCCTATTACCAGATTAGCAGCCGCTAATAAATCCGGCATTTCATCGTAATATCCCAGCACTTTGTGTTTTATTTTTGATTTCTTATAGACTTCGCTTACTTTTTCAGGATTATTTCTGCCTGCTAAATGAACTATTTGCCAATCATCAGCGAAATAATCCAATTTGTCAAGTATCGAGCAAACAGCTTCGTTTATATTTTGCGAGCCGCTTGAGGCACCGGTAATAAGTAATATTTTTTTGCCTTTGTCGAGACCTATTTTTACAATGGCCTTTCCTGCATCAGGATTTATAAAACCTTTTCGCAGGGGACATCCTAAAACAGAGATTTTTGCTTTTGAATTATTAAAATATTTTGCGGTTTCATCGAACTGCACGAAAATTTCATCGGCCCATCGTGCTATAATTTTGTTCGCTTTGCCAGGCACAATGTCAACATTAAGAAGAGTAAGAGGCACTTTGTTTCTATGTGCGGCTAAACATACAGGTCCTGAAACGAATCCGCCAAGACCAATAACCACCGATTTTTTGCTTTTTGTAATTTCTTCGGCAGCCGTTTTATAACTGTCACGAAATGACTTTATAAAATTAAAAACCTGCCCAGGTCGTGAAGGAAAAGTTTTAGCGGGAAGTATCGAATACTTAAATCCTGTTTGTGAGAGGATGTATGCGTCAATATTACGCGAGCTGCAGAAAAAAAGTATCCTTGCCTGCGGCTCGAGTTTGCTTAGCTGCTCCGCTACTGCGATAGCGGGATAGAGATGGCCTCCTGTGCCGCCGCCTGCGAAGAAAAAACTTTTTTCCGTAGATTCGTTAGAAACTATATCGATACCCCATGTAAATATTCGTATCATCCTGGAACTGGCTGAAGAACGTGTATGGATGCGCACCGAAAAATACGTTCCCGCCAATTTCGACAGACGAATTGTCGTTCACTTTATAATTTACATTCGGCCGCAAGTATGCGTCTTCGTCCGATGGACTGTAATATGCAAAAATCGAGCATTGAAGATTCTGATTCATCAGTAGTTTTGTTAATCTTATTGTCGCAAGATGCCTGTACCTGTCACGAGGTTGTCCCGAAGGTAAATTGTTACGATATTCGCTGTAATTCAGTAATTGTTCGACATAATACTGCAAACCAAGTGTTAAATCCTTGCCGATTTCCTGAGTATAACCTATCAGGTATCTCATTTCGGAATTATTGATTAGAGGATTTTTGCCGCCGCAATCATCGGTAGAGTCATATAAACCAATTTCTGCGTTACCAATTCCCTTGCCTGCAACCCCTCGAATACTCGCACCATAAACGTTCAAGTCAGGAAAAATAGCCTGTGTCATGGAAGCGTTTTGTCCGGCGGGGCTTTTCCAATAGCCGTGATAGCCATATAGAGCAAGCTCATAACTTTTTATATTTCTATATAGCCTGATAGCGTATTCCGAATCCCTGAACCAGCGATTGGGTTTATCAGTATGAACAACTGCATCCTGTCCGGCTAATCTCCCTCCATCAATACTTGCATTCCAGTACGAAATGCGTGAGCCGTTTATAAACCTGTCATGATCGAATTGTGGCGTGTAAATAATATCGACATTCACTACGTCACTAAACAAACTTATTTTTGCGGCATCAGAAGGGGCCTTGAGATACTCGGTATCTCTGCCTATAAAAAATGCCTGCCAGTCTTTAGGGAACATGTCGTTGATAAAGACTAAATCGCCTGTGCCCCATGTTAGAATCTGTCTTCCAATTTTCAAATCCATAAAGCCTGTCGGCCTGGCGAAAATATTGGCTTCACGCAGGTCGAAGTCACCTTTTTCTGTTACAAGGTCTCCGATAGCATCGCCTCGGATTGTGACATCGCCCCAGTCGAAATAAAAAAAAGAATCAAGCTGGAGGCGATTTTCCATAATCGACATATCTTTTTCATATTTGTCATTTTGCAGCCTGAATCCACCTCGCATCTCATAGAATCCATGAATCTCAGTCGCATCCTTTAGCTCATTGAAAAATTTTGGTTCCGGTTTTTCGGATTCGGAAGCCGCAAGTGAAGAAAAGGCGATAACCGAAATTGCAATAATCAAATATTTTTGATAAGTCATTTTACATTATCCTTGAATTAAATATTCCAATCAAAATTTGTCTCATCTTTGTTATTTATTACTGTAACAATTTGGGATAATCTCAATAATATCATCTAATACATTTATCGCCGTCCTTGAATCATTTAAAGTTGTGTTAATTTCAAATACATCCTTTTGGAGAAATGCTGCCTTTGCCAGTGGAATTTGTAACTCTTGATCATTTGTTAATAAACCATCTGCGAAAAGAAGATATAAGACGGGTTCCATATCGTAGAAATCATTTGATATATCTTTTTTTTCAGAAGAATCCTTTAGGCTTTTTTTATGACACCAATCAAGTAAATATGCATACCAAAGGCGTGTATATTGCCAAGTGTACCAGTTAGCGTTTGTGTGAGAACTGATCTGCTCACCGAACCATGCTTTTACAGCATTATACATGAATCTATCTTTATCTATTATATATATCCAATTATTAAAGCGTTCTTCTTTGTTTTTGGGTTTATTAAAAGTTTCTATAAGTTCGTTGTTTTTGCTAATAGTTTTAAATAATCCATCTGCACGTTGCAATAATTCATCCGTTTTCTTTTTAGTTAAGTTTATGTAGGAAGTTGCTAGTTGATTTATTAAAGCCATGCTATTATCGAGAGTGCTAAGTCTTAATTGTTGAGTATACTCTTCGTTGATGATTGTATTTATAGGGTAAAGATTCCTTTTTTCTATATCTAAGAGTTCTGCTGATTGGATTCCCAAATTTGCTCCATCTTTGATTGCTTTATCTAATATAATACAAAGTTTATCAGGCTGTTTATTTGACTCATTTTTACTTATAACGCACTCTATCGCAAGTGAGTACGGTAAGACGATATTATATATCTTAACGAGTTCACTGAATTTCTCACCACAATCGTAAAAAGTATGAAATACGCTTTTATCAACAACTAATAGTTTAGGAGACGATGTCATCCTATCCTTTCTGAGTTATTAAGTATATAGGTTTATTGAGTTAATATTTTAGATTCAACTCCAAAAAAGTTGGTAATATTAACATTGTTTAATCATTAAAGTCTTGTAAAAAAAGGATTTATCGCATTGTCGGCAACAACATATATTTGTTATAAAAGGGCGATACCACAAGAGATATCGCCCCATGTCGTATGCCGCTATGATGGCGCTCAGGTCGCTTCCCAGCGTTGCCCTATCCTCCAGTATAGCAGTCTCATTATATATAAACATGTTGTTGCCTTTAAAGCGTTAAATCCAAATAACTTACATAAAATATATGTGGTAGAATTACCAACTAATTTGGAGAAGAACCTTTTCTTATTTATTTTCAGCCAAGCCGACTTCGTAAAACAGGCGATTCAGTAAATCAGAGATATTCAGATTCGAAGCCCATAATTTGAGGTAATCCAAATCAAGTTTGTTTTCCTGTACCTCCATTATCCCTTTGTTTCAGATATATACGTAACTTCTCGGCAAGCTCCTGTCCGTAATGATATTTAACAAACATAATATCAAGTTCCTGTTCGCTCATAGATGGATTCGCGCGTTTAATAGCTCTTCGAGAAAGAAACATGACAGTTTGAGAAAGCGAGCGTACTATTGATATTCTCCGGGCAACGCTTGCTTTACGCAGTAATTCTATCTGTATTCTTTCTGCTTCAGGCGAAGTGTCCGGAGATTGACTTAGCATTTTTGCTAATCCTTAATTTTTTATCTCAAAGCCTCTTTTGGCGGGCGCTGGAGGTAGCGTTCGGTAAAAATGTCACCAAGGCCGATATTGTACTTTACATTAGTAAATTCCATTTCAGTTTGACTGCCTGTTTTGAGGTCTTTTACTACGGATTTTGTCACTGTGGGGAAATCCTGGATAGTCTCGACTTTCAGTGACTCAATGGTGCGGTACAGCCTGCCTTCCCTGTCGTAAAATTCCATTTTCATCGGAACGTAATTGGTCTTGTCAATAGAGACATTGAAGTAGCTGAACTCTAATGTGTCGGGATTCTTCGGGACATTTTTAACGATGTAACATTTATCTGTCGTCTCAAGAAGCGTGTGAGTATCCTCTTCGAGGCTTCTTCCTGAAACATCCTCGTACAAAAAGTCGGACCCGACAAAACTGGTTCGCTTGTCACCTGCCGCGATGCGTCTTGTAAGTGAAAGGTCAGGCAGGTAAAGCCACCTGTCATCATCCTTTTTGGGATCGGCATATTTATAGACCATGTATGTCATTCTGCGAACATCTGCGGGTTTCTCGAAATAGACGAAATATTTCTGGTCACCGCCGTCTTTGATATCCTTTCGCAAAATGTTGAACTGGCGTTCGCGTTTCTGGCCGTCCTTGTCTGTGATTACCATGTTGACGGTTGCTTTACCGTCATCGCCCTGGTAGTACGCGACAATATTGGCTTTTTCCACAATTTGCTGAACATCAGGAGTTTTGTCTGAATCAGATGCGGCCATCAAGGACATTGAAACAAAAAGTAATAGCGATATTGATAGAAATCTCATTTTAATCCTCTCTTTCATTTTAATTTTTTAATCAGTCCTGTTTTTCAACGCCAAGCTTTTTCAAAATAGTAATCATCGGGCACCAGTTCGTGAAAGCTGACT
>CAYSHS010000168.1:0-2306 GCA_964430845.1 uncultured Pirellulales bacterium
CTGGTATTTTCTTATTAACTTTTAATTGAACTTTTGCAAAACTCTTTTTCTAACAAAGAACCTTAAATAGCCCCAAGGGGATTCGAACCCCTGTTGCAGGGTTGAAAACCCTGTGTCCTGGACCTGCCTAGACGATGGGGCCACTGAAACTACTCTAAACTGATTGCCTCTTCCGGGCAGGCATCGACGCATACCCCGCAATCAATGCAGGCTTCAATATCAACTTCTGCCTTTTCATCAACCATGCTTATGGCTTCACTCGGGCATTCTGCAACACAAGTTTCACAGCCAGTGCATTTTTCCTTATCAACATTAGCCGGCATTTACTTATTCCTTTCAATAAAACCAATCATTCTTTCTCGACAGGGCTTAATCTGTCAAATGAAAAATGGAATGTTACATAATTATTAAAATATTACAACCCATTTTTCAAGATTTTAAAACATATTTTTTATAAATACTGCATTTTAACCGCTTATAATTACAATTGCCCTGTTTCAGAGCTAATTTTCGATAATTCGACAGATGCAATATCTTGAACCAGTTGATTCCGGTCGGTTTTTGATATGCCATCCAGCACTTTTTCAAAATTTCTGCCCTGGCTTTCTGCCAGTAGATACACTGCGAGCATCCTAACGGGCCATTTTTCATTATATAAATTTTCCGCCACTGCTTCAACAAGCTCATAATCCATCGGCAGAGTAAGCAATTCTGCCATAGTATAGACCTTTACAACCCAATTACCATTTTCCGGATTTCGCAGCAATCCGGAATCATATATAAGTGCCGACTTTAACATAGTCTTCATCCCATCGGTAAATACTATATGATACGGAGCTGTGCGTCCTGATATAACGCCCTGCTCTTTAAGAAGACCGATAAAAAGCTGTGATGATTGAATTTTTTGCCCAACCTGGCCCGTAGAGATGGAATCAATGAGGTCTCTGACGTATTGACCTGTTATAACAACGCCCTGTCTTGTGATAGTAACTGAAATCGGAGTAATGTTAGTCAGCCTGTTTGTTACCCTGCCTTCTGAAGATTGTACCGGATCGAGATATAGTATAAAACTAATATTAAACGACGCCTGGGGATACGTCATAAGCATATTCTTAAGCTGGCCTGTAATAAGCTTCATACTAACAATTTTGCTTCTTCCAGGCTCAATCGGCTCATCAGTCCATATCCTTTTCGTCACGAGATTCGGGATTCTTTTATTCAAATCTCCGCTGACAATCGCATCGATCCTGATATTACCCCTGAACATACTGTCATCACTGATTACAAGCGGCTCTGTTGAACTGTTTACTATTGAAATTACACTGTCTAAGTCGCCGCCAAATGAAAGCTCCTTGTTCCGAATATTAAAAGCAGCAGACAAAATCTTTTCCGGCGGTGTAAAATCGGGAACTAATTTGTCGCCGAAAGTATTTTTAAGATTCGCCAGAACAGAATCCGGATTTACAGGCGGAATATATTGTTCGCCATTTTTAGCTAAAATCTCTTTCGCACGCTCTGCCGCAAAGGAACCGGGGTCCTGGGAAACTGCCCTGTTAAGGCTTTCTATCGCCTGAAGAGCCTGACCTTCTTCCAATTGGATTTGTGCAAGAGCCAGGTCCGAGATTTGATTATGCTCGAAGTGGTCGATAAGAGATTTTGCCGAGCCGAACTCTTTTGTTTGTGTCAGCGCATACGCAAGCAAAGAAGCTGCATAAGGAGAATTCGGCTCATCCGAAAAAGCCCTGTTGGACCATTCTATCGCCCTGTCAGGCATCGGTACAACAAAACTATAAAACCATGCCAATTGAATCTGCTTAATATTTTCTAAATTATCATTCAGCAGTTTCAGAGCTTTCAATTCGGCGTCCCGGATTATCTGTGCCGCTTTTTTGTCTTCGCCGAGCTTCCCTGCCGCCCTGCCTGCGAGACTCTCAAGCATAATATCGAACTTTCCTGTCTTTCGTACAGTTTCAGCGATTTCCAGGCATTTTAACAGGTGCTTTTGAGAATTATAACAGCACATTGACCACGGAATATAAATATCAGCAGGAAGAGATTCGTCAGGGTAAAGATACGCAAACAATTCAGAGCAATATTCATAAGCATCCGCTGCAATATCGTAAAGCTGCATTTGCTCATTACTTTGACAGAAGGCCAGGGCAGCCTGAATATCAACCGGGTTTTCTCGAAGCGCTAAACGCAAATGTTCGAGAGCTTCCGATGGGCTGATCTTTTCCGGCGACAATTCAATCATTTTATTATACGCAAATGTATTAAATTTATTATTTTGATAAGCCCGGCGAAAA
>CAYSHS010000168.1:2316-7224 GCA_964430845.1 uncultured Pirellulales bacterium
TATTTTTCCGCCTCCACGGAAGAATTATCCCGGAGTTTAAGCAAGCCAAGCATCGTTGCCAGCTCCGAGCTGAAAACAGCGTTTTTATTTGCAAATATCCCAAGCATTTGCTCAAGCAGAGCTTGCTTTTGAACAAGTGAGCCTTCCTGATCAAGCATATATGTAACAGCATCGACGGCCAGATCAATATCAACATTCTCATCAACATACTGCTTAAGTATGGTATAGACCAAATCATAGTAGTTGCGACCTTCATTTATCTTCTGTAGAGAATGCTGCTCAGGGAACCTGCACACACATTTGAGCAATAAGGAAGATATATCGGGAGAATCGCCGTCAAGATTCTTTGCTGCAATCAAAAAAGCAATCGCCTGCTCATTTTGGATATATGTCACATTACCGGAATTGACCAGGTCGAAAGCGATTTCATAGAGTTTTTTACTTACAGAAGGTGAAAATAAAGTTTCAGGCTGCTCAGTATTCTCATCTGAGCCTGCTGACAATCGACCTGCTGCAAATACTGAACAAACGACAAGAACAGGTAATATTAATCCATATTTTTTTCTATGAAATTTTCGCATAAGCTAATATTCTTTTAGCATTTAGCCCGATAAAAGTCAAATTTTTATTAACTTACGTAAAAATACAATTATTATTTTAAGAATCCGCCAAATTTTTTCTGGTGGATTCTTAAATAATATATGCCTTTTCTCATTTTTGCAAAAGTTCAGTTCCTAACTTATACCTTTCTTACGGCTTGTAAACAGAGAAAGCATCTCGTTTCGCAAGAGTTTCGCAATAACAATATATATCATTATCGCGGCAGGCACAATTATAAGCAATCTCAGGCTGTCAAGTTTCCTGCCAAACGGTAAATTTCTCATAAGGAACAAAATCCCAAGGCAAAATATTGCCATTGCAAATGTTCCGGCCAGTGTTTTCAAAAGAGTTGCAGGTAATCCATCTAATAAAGACGAGCCTAATTTTCTCCGCAGGACCGACGCAAGAATAATAACCTGGATATATGCACAAATAGCTGTAGATGCAGCCAGGCCGGCCCTGCTTAGAAACCAAATGAGTGTAAGATTCAGGATAATATTGACAAAAACAGCAACCAGTGCACTTTTTACAGGAGTTAAAGAATCCTGCATCGAGTAAAATGACCTTGCAAGAATCTGCTGTGCAAAGTACCCGCATAAACCCAAAGAATAAAAAATCAGGGTTATAGCGACCTTTCTCGTATCATCCGCAGTGAATCTGCCATGCTCGAAAAACGCTGACAAAAGAGGTCTGGCTACAATAATCAATCCGGCAGTAGCAGGTAAAGCTATAAATATTGTTCCGCGAAGACCTTTGGCAATAGTCTGGGTCAGTGCATTATAATCTCCTTTTGCTGCATCTGCACTCATAACCGGAAATATGGCTGTTGCAAGGGAAACACCCAGCACACCAAAAGGAAGCTGGTACAAACGCTGTGCATAATAAAGATGCGAAACAGAGCCTCGGTACATCGGATATAATATATGCCTGCCGAACAGCTCGAAAGAATCGCCTTTATCTACAGAGCCTGAAAACCACCATGCGATAAGGTCATCACACAAAGTGTTCAATTGTGTGACTGCCAGTCCGAGAATCATTGGTCCCATCAGGTAAATTATTTTTTTGTATGGCTCTAAATCAACCTGCCATGAGCCATGAATAATAACACCGGCTTTTTTGAGCGGCGGAATCTGAATCAATACCTGCACTAAACCAGCCGCAAGAACTCCGAGAGCAACTACGGCAAGCTGTGTAACAGCATCTACTTTCCATATCCATCCTGTGGCAATGATTGTACCGATAATGAAAATATTTAACACAATCGGTGCTAACGCAGGCATGGCAAAATGCTTATGAACATTCAAGATTCCTCCCAGCATTGCCCCGATGCAAATGAATAACATATACGGCAGCATTATCACGCTCAATGACATTATCAATTCGGAATCGAATGTTTTAGAACGGAAATGTAAATAAAGCCACATGCCGAATTGCCCTATCAGGACAATAACAGCAAGGAACATAAATAAAACCGTCATGACTGTATTAAGCAGAGCAGCAGCTTGTTCTTTATTCTTGTGAAGCACCTCAGAATAAACAGGGATAAAAGATGCTGAAGCAGCTCCTTCACCGAAAAGCCTTCTGCTGAGATTCGGAATCCTGAATGCAATAATCCACGCATCCAGCAAGCCTCCTGCACCGAAAAAGTGACCATAAGAAATATCACGCAGCAGCCCGAAAATCCTGCTCAGAGCTGTTATTAATGCAATTTGCCTGAATCCCCTTACCATAAGTTTATGTGAAAGCTCCCAGGAAATGTTCTGTATAATTGTATGTTATACACTATAAAGTTCAAATGGTCCATCAAGTTTTTCTTGCCAGGCTAAAAGGTCTGCATCGTCCTACATTATTCAACAAACCGATTGCCATCATGTTCACTAACAGGCTTGATCCGCCGTAGCTGACAAATGGCAGCGTCAATCCTGTTATCGGCATAATACCCATTGTCATACCAATATTTACTATAACTTCGACAATAAACATCGTAACGATACCAACAGCAAGCAGCCTGCCGAATGGATCCGTATTGTTGGACGCTATTTTCAGCGCGCAGGCCATTATAACAACATATAATCCAATTAATACGAGGCTGCCCCAAAAACCCCACTGCTGGGCAATAACGGCGAAGATAAAATCATTATGCCTCTCATCAAGAAAATCGTATTTGACAAAAGGTCCCTTGCGAAAACCATACCCCAAGCCATTATCAATACCCCCCGATGCAATAGCGTATTTAGAGCGTATCAGGTGATACCCCCATTTAGTTCTCCATACTTTCTCGGTGAATTTCTCCCCGACAAGTAATTTACCAAACCATTCATGTTTTTCAGCAGCCTCACGAATACCTGTGATTTGCAGCAGAACACTGCTGATTCTTATTCGCTGATAGGTCTGCATCTTATACCACATTAAAGGGCTTACAAGAACCGCCATTAGTATAATAAGCAAAAGATGTTTCACTTTAGCGCCTGCGACAAACAGCATTGTGAATAAAACAGGCATCATCAGCATTACGGTACCAAGGTCAGGCTCAAGCAAGATAAGCACCATCGGAATAAAAGTCAGTGCAAAAGGCCCGACAAGAGCTTTAAACCTCCTGTAATTGCTTCGGTATCTCAAATACCATGCTAAAGCCAGGATATAAGCCAGCTTGCATAATTCCGAAGGCTGGAGCGAAGGCAGCTCGTGTTTGCCAATACTTATCCATATCCAGCGAAATGTTTCGTGCTTTGGCCTGGCAAATGGAAGAACAACTACATATTTACTGACAAGTAAAGACGCAAGCAGGATAATAACGGCGCCGAATATCCAGTAGCTAACTGCCCCGAATCGCCTGTAATTAATTGAGTTGACAAATAAAAAGCCAAACAGACCTGCCAATGCAAAAACAACCTGCTTTTTCCAGTTGGTCACGAGGTCATCTACCCGGCTGGCAGGACTATGTTCGGCCGGGTGGCCGACGGAATATATCGTAGCAATCCCGATGGCAATCAGCAAAAATGCAGCCGCCAGCAGGCATATCCGTACAGCTAATAGTCGTCCTTTTAAAAAGTTATTCATATTTCCAACATTAACACAGAACCGCCAAAATTGTACACTTTATCATAAAAATCACAAAAAAAATCTTTTATAAACAATAAACTTACTTATCTAAATTGACAATTCAAGTATTTCTGGATATAATAGAATTTTATGATTATCTATTTCAAAAATTGATAACAAAATAAGGAGAAAAGGAGATGATACGATATTTATTTGTTTTAGCAATTATTAGCCTTTTAACCTGTTCGGCTGTTGCTGAAGATCCCGTTAATATACCCGATACAAACCTGAAAGCCGTGATAGAAGCCCAGCTTGGCATATCCGATCCAAATGCAACAAATATGCTTGAGTTGATTGTGCTTAATGCTCCAGAAAATGGTATTACAGATTTAACAGGTATTGAATATGCAATGAACCTCCAGTCGCTTGGGCTGGATAACAATTATATCAGCGACATCTCACCCCTATCAGGTTTGACAAATCTACAGTCGCTGTGGCTGGGAAAGAATCAGATAAGCTCTATTTCATCTCTGGAAGGTTTGACGAATCTACAGCAGTTGAACCTGAAAGGCAATCAGATCAGTGATATCTCACATCTATCAGGATTGACTAACCTAGTATCGTTATGGTTGACTGGTAATCAAATAAATGATATTTCACCTCTGGAAGGATTGACGAATCTGCATATTCTGGATATTAGCTCCATGCAGATAAGCGACATCTCACCTCTGTCGGAATTAACAAATCTTCAGCAATTGTTTCTGGGGGGCAATCAGATAAGCGACATCTCGCCTCTGGCAAATTTGACTAATTTGCAGCGGCTGAATCTTGTACGTAATCAGATTAGCAACATTACACCTCTGGAGGAATTAGCAGATCTGAGGATGCTGTATTTGGGAGACAATCAAATCAGCGACCTCTCGCCTATAGCTGGATTGATAAATTTGCAGGCACTAGTATTAAACAAAAATCAGATCAGTGATATTTCTCATCTGGCAGGATTGATAAACCTGCAGCATCTGGATATTGGTATTAATCAAATTTCTGACATCTTACCTCTTGGGGGATTGACGACTCTGACTGAAATGTTGCTTAATAATAATCAAATCAGCGATATATCACCTCTTGCTGAATTGACAAATCTACGTTCTCTTGTTCTTGCGTGCAATCAGATCACTGATATCTCGCTTCTAGCAGGACTTACTAATCTACAATGGCTTAGTCTATGGGATAATCAAATCAGCGATATCTCTCCTCTGGAAGGAT
>CAYSHS010000169.1:0-7199 GCA_964430845.1 uncultured Pirellulales bacterium
CGCATAAACTTCCCCCCCGCCTGCATTTCGTAACTGCTTATTGTTTCACTTTCCTTCAGGATTTTCAATTCCATACCAGGGAACATTTTTTGCAGGCTTGGTCGGTACCGCATTCGCCCGCCCTGCCTGTCGATTATGATTTGTAATTCCTGCTCGGCGTAATTGTCGTATGCGTTTTTGATAAGCGAAGAGATTTCAGTAAAAAGAACGCTTGATTTATTCTTTACCACCTCTACCATTTGATTGTAATGCGCGACGTCGAGACAACAGCTTCGTATATCAAGAAGTGACATTTTGTTCGAGCTTAAATCGTTTGCAAACACTCCGGCGGCGATGTCTCTTTCAAGATTATCCTGAGACAGCTTGAAGGTCTGCATATCTTTGTGCCAGGGATATTCGCTTAGCCGCTCCAGGCTGGCCGGACATAAAACTTCTATCAATTCAGTAAGTGTTCGAGGCTGCTTGTCCAGACATTTCAATACGGCTAATGAAGTTCGCTCAAGATGCTTTATTCCGATGGATTTGCTGTATGCTTTTTTACTATCGGTGATGAGCAGTCTGCCTGTTATGTGTTTTCGAGTGACACTGATACTTTTTCGCAGAGTTTCCCAAAGGTCGGATTTGAGCTGGTCACCCGGAACCGAAAAACTACTTGACGATACAATCAGCGGGCCTAATATAGGTCCGAAGCCTGCTTCGTCGATTCCAACCAAAACTGCCATCCCTGCAACTCCTTTTCATCCATATTGCATTTTGTAGCATGGGCATCCCATTCGACCACGCTCATAGCAGGCTTGTCCATGCATTCGCGGACAAGCTCGTGCTTCGTAGCTTAGCTACTACGCAGAGTAGCAATGCCCGCGATACGTTTTTGACGTATTATAACAAGTGCATCTTATAAGTCAATAAAGTGACTTTCTTGAAGGAGAATATAAGGCAGCATTTGACATAATCGGCAAATTATTGTATAATAAGGCTTTATAAACATGTTGTTCCACGTATTTGAGGAAAGCTATGGAAATAAAGTTGAAATTTCTCGGCGCAGCCCAAAATGTAACAGGCTCGTGCCACTTATTACAGGCCAACGGCACAAAACTTATCGTCGATTGCGGCCTCTACCAGGAACGCCAGTTCAGTGAAAGAAACTGGGCGTCTTTTCCTGTACCACCGGATAGCATAGACGCAGTATTATTGACCCATGCACATCTCGATCATTGCGGCCTGCTCCCAAGATTTGTCAAGCAGGGATTCAAAGGCAAAATTTACTGCACTGAAGCAACTGCCGAAATAGCGAAAATTATCCTGCTGGATTCTGCGAAATTGCAGCAGGAAGATGCCGAATACAAAATGAAACGTCATAAAAAGGAAGGCCGCACCGGGCCGCATCCTATCGAACCGCTCTATACGACGGCTGACGTCGAAGCATGTTTCCCGCTTTTTGAACCGGTAAAATATAAACAGCCCGTGCATATCGATGACTGCATGACGGCAATTTTTTTCGATGCTGGTCACGTGCTCGGCTCATCGGTGATAAAAGTAATAGTCAGGCAGGACGGAGAGCACAGGACAGTTTTATTTTCAGGTGACGTAGGCAGGCCCAACAGGCCTATCCTGCATGATCCCGACCTGGTCAATCAGGCGGATTATATACTTATCGAGTCAACTTACGGAGACAGAATCCACGGTGAGCCGAAAGATATTAAGAGTATTATTGCAGATGTAATTAACTCAACGAAAAAAGCCGGAGGTAATATAATTGTACCCAGCTTTGCGCTGGAGCGTTCGCAGGAAGTTCTTTATTATACGAACGAGCTGCTGCGAGAAGATGCGATACCTCATCTGACAGTTTACCTGGACAGCCCGATGGCTGCCGCTATTACAAAGGTATTCCGCAAACATAACGAATTATTTGATAAGGAAATGGCAGAGCGTATTAAAAACCATGAGTCACCTTTCGAGTTCAAAGAATTGAAAATCACAGGGACAAGTGACGAATCGAAAGCAATCAATCACATAAAAGGCACAATCATGGTTATTGCAGGCTCAGGGATGTGCACCGGAGGCAGAATAAAACACCACCTGGTAAATAATATAAGCGAGCCTGAAAACACGATAATGTTTGTCGGTTACCAGGCAATAGGCACTCTCGGCAGAAGAATCGTTGACGGCGAAACAGACGTCCGAATACTCGGAAAGCAGCGTCCTGTTAAAGCGAAGATAGTCCGCGTGCATGGCTTTTCGGCACATGCAGACAAAGACGAGCTTCTTCTATGGCTGAGCGGCCTGAAAAAACCGCCGAGAAAGCTCTTTATCGTGCATGGTGAAATCGAAAGCGCGAGGCATTTCGCCGATTATGTCACTGAAAAAACGAACTGGCCTGTAATGGTTCCCGCTTACCGGGACGAGGTAGTTCTTGATTAAGCTGGATTACCAGACGACAATTTCTTTTTCTTATTGCGCTCCGAAAGCCAGCTCAGCAATATCCCCAGCTCGAACAAAGCATAAAGCGGAATCGCAAGGGACACTTGAGAGAAAGGATCCGGCGGAGTAAGAACCGCAGCTAAAATAAACACTATGAGAATTATGTATTTTCTCGATTTACTAAATGTCCGAATCGAAATAAGACCCGACCTGGTCAAAATGAAAATTGCTATGGGAGTCTGGAATGCAATTCCAAAAACAAGCATGAGCATAGTAACATAAGATATATAGTTTGGAAAAGTAAAACGGGATTCTACACCAAGAATTTTCTCATTAAAAGTCACGAAGAACTGGAGAGTTATCCTTGCAATGACAAATAAAAAAAATAAAGCGCCCGAGATAAACAACGCGGCGGAAAAAGGTACCGCAACCTGTACATATCGCCTTTCATGCGGATAAAGTCCGGCCGCTACGAACATCCATAACTGATAAAAAACCCATGGAGCCGAAAGAATCAGTCCGGAAATTAATGCTATCTTCATGTAGCTCGCAAAACCTTCTGCGGGAGAAATACTTTGCATAGGTGCAGCTTCACCCATCACTTGTATATACGGCTTTTGTATAATGCCGATTATTTTTCCTCCCAAAAAAAGGCAAAGAATAGTGCCGATGGCAAGACCCAATAACGCAAGGATCAAACGCGCGCGCAGCTCCTCAAGATGATCACCCAGGCTCATTGTTGTATCAAGGGGGTCTCGTACCTTCTTCTTTTTGGTTTTGCCCATTGTTTTATCTTATAAGGCGAGTATGAAGAAGTCTAACTCATAGGATTAATGCTTGTTGCTATTTTCATTCAAGCCGGCGGCTTCTTTAGATTCTTTGGCTACATCGTCACCGATTTTCTTAACATCATTTACAAACTCATCTTTGGTATCTTCGGCCTCATGAATGCCTTTTTTGAATTCTGTCAGACTTTTTCCCAAACCACGGGCTATTTCAGGCAGTCTTCTTCCGAATATCAGCAACGCTACTATGAGAATGATCATCCATTCCCATGTGCCAGGCATTCCAATAGCTAAAGTATGATGGATATATTCAATCATTGTTATTCTCCTAAAATTTATTATTACATTATAACTCGATAAGAGTTTTTTTGTCAATAATAATGATTTGCACAGACATTACGTGCAATATTAACACAAAAAATATTCCAAATCCCGATCCGGGACAAGAAAAATTTTTCTCCTTATCTTATGCCGTAACCCTATTATTTACAACATGTTACAAATTTGTGCAAGTATTTTTTCTTGCTTTTTGCGTAACTTTAGTGTATTATAACAAAATAAAGATTGTTGACATTATTGTTATACGAGAATTCGATGAAAAAGTTTTATTACGAAAAGTGGCTTCCATTTACGTTTAACAAAAGGCGAATCTTATTCCTGGCAATAGCGAGCTACATCGCTCTTTGCTAAAGATTCGCTTTATTAAATGGTTCTTCCCCTTGCTGTCCGAAAGTTCGGGCAGCTTTTTTTATGCGCACCCTGCAATTTTATTATTTGACACTTCCACGCAGGAAAACTAAGTTATAACAAAATAAGTTAAAAGTGCACTAAAGTTAAAAGTCTAAAGTGATTCGTTTTTTAACTTTAGCTCACTTTAGTTCAATTTAGGCACTTTAGGCACTGTTTTTTAACAGGAGTTGTAAAATGATAATAGTTACCGGCGGAGCAGGTTTCATAGGCTCGGCGATAATCGCGGCCTTAAATAAAAGGCAAATTACCGATATTCTCGTAGTTGACCAGCTTGGCACAGACCAGCGATGGGAAAACCTGCGTAATTTGTCCTTCTCCGATTACCTCGAAAAAGACGATTTCCTCGATTTGGTCCTCGACGAGCAGCTTGACGAGAATATCGAAGCGATTTTCCATCTCGGAGCCTGCTCGGACACAACAGAAACCAACGCATCGTACCTCATAAAAAACAACTACGAATACACCAAAATTTTAGCCCGATGGGCGACAGATGAGGACATCCGCTTTATTTACGCCTCAAGCGCAGCCACTTACGGCGATGGCTCAAGAGGCTTTCTCGACAACGAAAACGAAATTGACAGCCTGCGCCCGCTAAACATGTACGGCTATTCGAAGCAGCTTTTCGACCTTTGGGCATACAATACAGATTTGCTTAGCAAAATCGCGGGTTTGAAGTACTTCAACGTTTTTGGCCCGAACGAATATCACAAGGCAAACATGCGAAGCTTCATCCTGAAAGCATTTGAGCAGATAAAAGCAACTGGAAAAGTAAATCTCTTCAAATCATACAATCCCGACTATAAGGACGGCGAGCAGGTCCGCGATTTCATCTACATAAAAGACGCTGTGGATATGACCTTATTCTTCTTAGACAATCCAGATGTGAACGGCCTTTACAATATAGGCACAGCCCAGCCGCGAATGTGGAACGATTTAGTCAAAGCGGTTTTCGCCGCAATGGGAAAAACACCGTACATCGAATACATCGAAATGCCCGATTCCATCAAAAATCAGTACCAATATTACACCTGCGCAGATATATCCAAAATCCGCGAAGCAGGCTATGATAAAGAAACTCTATCCCTCGAAAACGCAATCCAAGACTATGCCCAAAATTACCTCCGAAAAAATGAGTATCTGTAATTTACACGGCAGTTATTAATAAAAATTTCACAAATTTTTATTGAACTTGGCAGATATTTTTATTATATTAATAGTAGTGATAATGTAATGATGCTATCACTAAATACAGATTTGATAATTTAGAGGCTGAAAAATGAACGCTACAACTATACAAGTTCGCCTGGACAAACGCACTAAAAGCCAGGCACAGAAAGTATTCAATATGCTTAATATATCAATGTCCGAAGCAATTAAGCTGTTTCTCAGACAGGTTGCCTTGCAAAAAGGCATTCCCTTTGAAATAAGGCTACCAAACGAACTAACTGACAAAACGCTCAGAGACTCTGAAGAAGGGAAAGACTTGCATAAAGCATCGACAGTTGATAAACTTTTTAAGGAACTTGAAAATTGAACATTGTCTGGACGGGACAATTCAAGAAAGATTACAAACGCGTAAAAAAACAGAATAAAAACAAGATGGGACATACTCTATGATTTTATTTACTAATATTAGTATCGATCCATTAACCTTAAGTAGTATTTTATGCGATTTGTTAAGATATTTGACTTTCAATTGAGAATTTATGTAAACAAAAAATTCTTGTATAATGTATATTACAATGTAAAATAACATTTCAATAGTTAATGTTTAAGGGCTTTTGGTAACAAAAAACTGTTATAGGCTTATTATAAGATATATAAATTGTGGTTTTTATATTTAGAGCTTTATATTTAAGAAGGAATGTTTATTAAAATGGGAATTCAAACGAGAACATTACCAGATTACAAGAATCCTCCAGTTAATGAAGTGGTACTTGGCGTACAATTTGATTCACTTGAAAAGTTCAATATTCTTCACCCAGGACTTTTTTGGGAGAAGATAAGAGATGAATATCCTGTCTTTTCTGCTCAGCCACCGCTTGCCCAAGCGAATGAACTATTTGGTGAAAAAATATTGGCTCGGGATAGTACAATAACCTCAACATTGCTTGATGTACCTCCTTTGCCAAGATGTTGGTTCCTCGACCAGCCTGAAAACAGATTAATTCAACTTCAGCCAGATAGATTTATTCATAATTGGAAACAAGTTACAGGAACAGAAAAATATCCACATTATGATAACATTTTCCCAGAGTTCCAAAAAAGGTGGGAAAATTTCTGTGATTTCGTTTCAGATGAAGGGATTGGTCAAGTTAAAATTAATCATTGGGAAGTTACTTATGTAAATCTTATTTTTCAGGGACAAGGTTGGAACGATTTAGGCGACCTTTATAAATTATTTCCGATTCTATCAAATAATGTCTTAAAAAATTATCTTCGATCACCTGAAAAAATCACTCTAAATTTAGCGTATTCTTTTCCAGATAAACTTACTAGGTTGCATATCGATTTGAAAACAGCATATAGACGTACTGATAACGCACCGCTATTTCGATTTGCATTTACCGCACGGGGCAAACTAGACTCCGATAAAAAAGAAAATCTTTATGAATGTCTTAATTTTGGTCATGAGAAAATCGTTTTAAGTTTCACTGATTTGACAAGTCCAGAAGCACATAAATTATGGAAACGAGAGGTATAATATGGTAGCAAGTACGTCATTAGGCGAAGTGGAGATCGACTTTGAAGATGAGTCAGGGGTTCTTGATTATAATGCAACATTAGAGAGTTATGGAGAAGTACAAAGCATTAAATATCATGTTCCCAATGACAGAGATACAACCACAAGTCATAATCAAATAATATTAACGTGGATTGACAAAGCTATTGATGATCTGATGCAACTTAAGAAGTTACCTGATAATTGGGACTCTTATGGAAGTCCCAAAATATCTATTGAGTTTATTAAAATAGCTGTGGACTTTCTGAGAAATTTGGAATATGAACCACTATCTCCACCTTTTGTCGTGCCAGTTTCAGGAGGTAGCATACAGCTTGAATGGCAAAAGGATAATCGTGAACTTGAAGTAGAATTCTTAAATACCACTACTCTAAACTATCTTAAAGTAGTCAATGATCATCCCATTGATGAGGGAATATTTGACATAGAAAACAATAAAAAAACTTTTTCATTAATTCGATGGTTAATTTATGCCTAATAATTGATACAATCCCCAAATA
>CAYSHS010000170.1:0-553 GCA_964430845.1 uncultured Pirellulales bacterium
CGAGCAGCCAAAATTGCACAGCAGCATTGTTCCGAGACCGACTGTTTTTTCAGCCATTGCTATGTTGTCATCATCGTAGCTCAGCAGTACCTGGCCTTTCTGCTTAACTCGTTCAGTGGTAAAATACCTGTAGAATTTCAGGTCTCCAAGCTCACCTGTTTCCTTGAATTTTCGCAAAATTCGATGATCGAAATTCGCACCTGCAAGAACAGCATGTTCGTCCTTGAGTGACAGGTCAACCTGGCCTGTAAGTGTGTATGGTGCCTCGAAGTCCCCTTCCGAAACATCAGCTAATAATTTCAGGTTATGCGAGGATGCTCCGCCAACATGAAAATACGCTATGCTTCCACCATCCCGAAGGTAGTTAATTAGAATTTGCGCTTTTTCGCGGGACAGCTCGTTGATTTCAGATAGAATAATAACCTGCGCAGAAGCAACGTTGAGAGCATCCAGCTTATCCGAACGAATTACAGAAGTAACTACTGTTGCCTCCTGCTCCTCGAGGAAAGGATTTATCGCCTTGTCCAGAAAGCGGCTCCCGGATTTTATATCA
>CAYSHS010000170.1:563-7168 GCA_964430845.1 uncultured Pirellulales bacterium
CCTGGCATCGTCGGATTTCGCATCTGAAACAAGAAGAATATTGACCTTTTGCGCCACATTAAAAGTAAAGAATCTCTTGTTATCAATCTCAAGGCCGTCACGCTGAGATATATGACTGAGCAGGGACGAATCTTCGGGAATTTGTAGCCTGCTTTCATAAAGACCCGGATTGTTGATACGAACCCGAAAACTCGTCGAAACAGTAGTATGCGGCTCAGCGGAGACTTCCTGTGTCAGGACTTTATCATCCTTAAATACAAGCTCAAGTGGTATTTGCGCAGGCTGGTTTCCATAATTGGCGACTTTACAGACAATCTCGACAGGCTCGAAAACAGTCGGCGAAGCAGGCAAAACAGCCACAGAAGTAATCGCGTAATTTGCTGCATTTTCCGGGCTGACAGGTATAAAAACCAGTTGCGTATTTTCTTTAACTATACCGAAATTTACGCTTGACCAGTTGGTACGCTGAAAATCGGAAATGAAGTATATTTCTTTTTTGTAACCTGAGACGGTATCAAGCTGCTTAACTGCTTCAGCCAGAGCGGCGTTAATATCCGCGTAGTCAGGTTTGGACGTTGCTTCTCTTATATCCTTGCGCACAATTAAAAGATTCTCACTGGGCGCATCAAATGAAACTTTGGGCACAGCGCCCATGAGAATAAGATTAATCTTGTCTTTAGCACTATAATGGTCGAGTATTTCCAGCGCCGCGACTTTTGCCTTTGAAAATGATGTAACTCCGTCATTTATATACCCCATACTCGCGGAGGCATCTACGAGAATTACCACTGTTTTACCCGCATCTGCATCCTGCGATGTCAAATCACTGCTTTCTGTAATTATTGGCTTTAGAAAAGCCAGCAAAATAAAAAGGAACATGGCCGTTCGCAGGAGAAGAAGCAAAATATGACGCAAACGATGAAGATTTGACTGGTTCGCCTTCGCCATGCGAATAAACTTGAGCGTGGGGAAAACCATATCTTTGGGCGTGCGCCTTGTAAGCAGGTGAATCAGAACAGGGACACCCAGTGCAATCGCACCTATCCAGAGGGCCGGGTTACCGAACAAAATTGCTCCTGTTATTAATTTCATTTGCGCCCTCTTCCGGCAATATAATTTTGCAGAGCTAACTGGTATGGGGTTTCAGTGCTGAACAACTGGTAATCCACTTTTCTCGACTGAGCGATAGAATTTATGGAATCGATAAAATCATTCAAATGCTTACTGTACGAATTCCTGATATCAGCAGGTATCGACGTCATGCGCTGACTTGTTTCGGCGTCTATGAAATTCACACTGGAAATATTCGGAAGCTCAAGCTCGTATTTGTGCAGAACGTGGAACAGGACAACCTCGAAATTTTTGTGAAGATACATATCGAGAGCACCGAATATATCTTCCGGGTCGTCGAGCATATCAGAAATCAATATTAAAACTCCCCTGTGCTTGAACAAGGGAAAACTCTCGCGCAGCACCCTGGCAACTGATGTTCCCTGTCCCACGCGGTTTCTCTCAAGCTGATTCAAAATTTTATACAAATGCGAGTATGTGCTTCCCGCCGGGATATGGTTCTTTATATTCGAATCGAACAAGGTCAGTCCCACTTTATCGCCCTGCTTGATTGTAAGGTAGCTCAGCGCAGCCGCAAGGTAGCAGGCATAGTCGAATTTCGACATGTCATCGTTCCCGAAGAAATTCTCGTGCCAGTGACCGCCGAACGCCATTGATGCACTGCTGTCAACCAGCAGGTAGCAGGTCATTACAGTCTCAAGCTCGGATAGCTTTATCACATAGCGGTCTGTGCGCGCATAAACTTTCCAGTCTATTGTTTTAATGGAATCTCCGGGGTAATATTTCCTGTAATCGGTAAATTCCTGTGCGTGCCCCTTGAACGGCGAAGTATGTTTTCCCGAATACGCACCTTCCACTGTCACGCGGGATGAAAGATAGAGGCTCTCCAAATACCTCAGATAGTCTGCATTAAGATATTTATGAGCACTTGCCTGTGCCTTTCTTTTTCCTTCCAACGGCATTTGACCAATCCCTATTCAATTTTCGGAGAGTTTCTGATTTTGTTTAGTGCCAAAGATATTCGGTCAGTAGCAGAACTTTTATTCGGGGAAATGCCGGCTACATCTGTCGTTTTCCTGGGTACTGAATCCTTTTTCCCGTCTTTGTGAGTATAATCCGATTCCTTTACAGACTTGAGTAAAGCCTGTATAATCATATTTGTCGTAATGCCCTTGCCCGCGGCCTTATAGTTGCGAAGAATCCTGTGACCAAGAACAGGGATTGCAACGTCTCGAACTTCTTTGCAGGATGGCGCTGGTAAATTTCGCAACAGTGCAAGGCTTTTTGCCCCGAGAATCAGGTATTGCGAAGCTCTGACACCTGCGCCCCACTCTACATACTCATTAATATAGGGATCACTTGTAGGCGAAGGTCTGCTGGCAGTCGCAAGGTCCACTGCGTACGTTAGCACATGCCTTGAAACCGGTATGCGGCGAACAAGCTGCTGGCAGGCAACGACTTCTTCTTTGGTCAGAATCGTATTTACTGTATTTGCATCGTGTGTAGTAGTTTCGTCAACAATGCTGATTTCATCATCATGGAGTGGGTAATCCACTTCGATATTGAACATAAAGCGGTCAAGCTGCGCCTCAGGAAGCGGATATGTTCCTTCCTGCTCGATGGGATTCTGAGTTGCAACAACCATAAATGGACGTTCTACTTCGTAAGTCTTCCCTGCCGCGGTTACAGTGTATTCCTGCATCGACTCAAGAAGAGCGGCCTGCGTTTTTGGCGGCGCCCGGTTGATTTCATCAGCAAGTATCAGATTGGAAAAAACCGGGCCGTGAACGAATTTCATATACCTCGTGCCTGTACTGACATCGGTTTGAAGAATCTCTGTGCCTGTAATATCAGATGGCATCATGTCCGGCGTGAACTGAATTCGCTTGAAATCCCAGCCCAATACGCCTGCCAAGGTTTTGACAAGAAGCGTTTTTGCCAGGCCGGGAACACCTATCAAAAGTGCGTGTCCCTGCGAGAAAAGGGCTATGAGCAGTCTTTCGATCACCTGCTCCTGTCCTATAACAATCTTGTGAATTTCCTGGCGAAGTACCTTGAATTTCTGATTAAAATCCGCAATTACATCATTCTCGTTGGTTTTCTGCTCATTCTGTTTGTTATTTGTATCCATCAACAAACTCCCTTCGCTAAAATGTTTTTATTTTATATTAACACAAACAAGCCATTTTTCAACTTTTTTCCGAAAATCAGAAGAACTTTTACTCTAACAAGTCAATTATAAGCACAGACTTGCACTGCTATCTTTAATATAAGACGTAGGTAGATGCAAAAAGTTACAATTTTTTTGCTTATTATTTGACTTTTTATGATAATTTATTGTTTTTTCTTGACAGAACCAGGTGAAAATGATTAAATACTATTATTATGAGGCAAATTAATCGTGAAAAGAATAATCGCTGGTGGCGGCCTGAAGGATAATTCCGACGGGCAAGCGGTAATTTGCTGTAATTAAAAAATTTATTGTTCATGAAGAACGCAGCCTGTTGGAAAAACAGGCTGCTTTTTTTTTATGTTTTTTATATTTCAGGATAAGTTTTTTGCAAAAATGTAAAAAAGCTTATATTATTTAAGAATATCGCTATCGAGGTCAAAAATATGGAAGATTACAGGCAGATAATAAACAGTGCAAAGCCGGGACAGATTGTTCCTATTGTCAAACAAATAAAAATATCCGAGCCGGTGGATTTCTTTGCCAAGCTGAGCAATTACGGCAGAACCAAAAATTGCTGCCTATTCGAGTCTAAGGAGCATTTAGCCAGTCCTGAAGCACCTAATGTGTTGAGTTTTGGAACAGCAAAACCTGCTTTATATATAACAGGAAAAGGCTCCGATTTTACAATTAAAGCTCTAAGTAAAACAGGTAAACGTATTCTGGGCTATTTAGTAGAAAAAGGCAAGGAAAGATTTAGTTTCTGTGAATCGGTCGATTTTGGTCCGGAAACCATTACAGGCGTTATAAAAAAGGAAGAAAAAATTGTTGACGAGCAAACCCGCCTTAAAAGTGTCAACCAGATGGATGTTTTACGTGCGGTCGCATTTGCATTTAAGCTCGCCAGCAAACCATTTCGTATTACATGCGGCCTGCTGGGTGCATTAAGCTACGATTTTATAGACCAATTCGAAAAACTGCCTGCCAGCAAAGACGACCTGCTCGGGAATCCCGATTATGAGCTTTTTTTCGCAGATAATATCTTCCTTCTTGATCACGGCACAGGTCAGGGCTATGTAATCGTCAACTGCATTGTCACGAATGGCGACCGCGAAGCTGCGATAACTGAAGCACAGGAATCTTTCGATTATTACTTCAATATCGCTCGTTTCGATACACCACAGGGTCAAAAACATGATGGGCAATTGCCTGCTGCTTCGAGCGATACAAACCAGGAAGAATACGAATCTATGGTGAAAAACGCCAAGAAACACATCATAGACGGGGATATTTTCCAGGTTGTCCTGAGCAGAACGATAACTGAGCCATGTCCCGATGAGCCGCTGGATGTTTATAAAAGATTGCGGGAGCTGAATCCCTCGCCTTACATGTTCTATCTGAATACGCCTAATACGATATTGATGGGTTCAAGTCCAGAGTTGAATCTTCGCGTCAGCGGCACAGAAAAACGCGCAGTAGAAATACGTCCGATAGCCGGAACAAAACCTCGTGGGAAACTCGCTGGAAAAATCGACCTCGATTCCGACTTTCGATATGAAGCCGAACTGAAAATCGACCGCAAGGAGCTGGCTGAGCACATGATGCTGGTCGATTTGGCAAGGAACGACATCGCTCGCGTAGCGGAGCCTGGCAGCCGGGTAGTTACAGAGCTTCTGACAGTCGAAAAATACGAGTCAGTCCAGCACCTTGTTAGCAATGTTAAGGGAACGCTTGCGAACGGACTCGATGCCCTGAGCGCTTACCTTGCAACAATGAATATGGGAACACTTACCGGCGCTCCGAAAATCGAAGCTATGAAACTTATTCGACTGCTGGAAAAAACCAAACGAGGTTATTACGGCGGCGCAGTCTGCTATCTTACCGTAGATGGTCAGTTCGATAGCTGTATTACGATAAGAAGCCTCCAGGTCAGGGACTATACTGCCTATATTCGAGTCGGAGCCGGAATAGTTTATGACAGCGTACCTAAAACAGAATTCGAGGAGACAGAGCACAAAGCAGGCTCGTGTCTGCGCGCGATTCGTGGAAAATTACAATGAAAATGGATTCCCGCCATCGCGGGAATGACAAATAATAGTGAGAGTCATATATGGAAAATAATAGTAGAAAAGTATTATTCATCGATAATTTCGATTCGTTCACGTATAACCTGGTCGATGATTTTTGCAAGCGCAACTGTCAGGCCAAAGTTTATCGGGCAGATACCCAGCTTGATGAATTGAAACAGGTGGCAGAAAATTTCGCACCTGATTTGCTTGTAATATCACCTGGACCGGGAAATCCTGATACAGCAGGCGTATCTTTAGCTGCGATGGATTATTTTAAAGACAAGCTGCCTATATTCGGAGTATGCCTGGGACATCAGATTATAGCTCAATATTTCGGAGGCAGAATCGGCCACGCTCCGAAACCCATGCACGGCAAACCCTCCCGCGTAACACATAATGGGCAGGACATTTTCGCAGGAATAGAAAATCCTTTGCAGGCAGGACGTTACCACAGTCTCGTAGCACTGGAAATACCTGACTGCCTGGAAAAAACCGCTGAGTTCGATGGTATTGTTATGGGCCTGCGTCATAAGAAGCTCCCAATATTCGGTGTGCAATTCCATCCTGAAAGTATTTTGACGCCGGCCGGCGGAAAAATTATAGAAAACATATTAAAAATTGCAGAAAATGTAAAACAAACTGTGAGGTAATAAGATGGCGACAATAATCGAATATTTGAAACCTTTACTAAATCGAGAAAATCTCAGCTTCGAGCAGGCGATAAATTTATTGGATGTCATTTTTGAGGGTGAAGTTCCCGAATCTCAAATTTCAGCGTTTCTGACCGCGATGCAAATCAAGGGACTCACTGCAGCAGAAGTTGCAGGCTTCGCACAATCCATGAGAGCTCATGTAGTCAAGGTTGAAACCGGTTTGGATAATATGGTTGATGTTGTCGGAACAGGCGGCGCTTCAGTGAAAACCTTCAATGTTTCTACCGCTTCGGCGCTTGTCGCCGCAGGAGCAGGTGTGCATGTTGCCAAACATGGTAATCGTGCTATTACAAGCAAAAGCGGCGCAGCAGACGTGCTTGAAGAATTGGGTGTTAATATCAATCCGGGACCTGAAATAGTTGCCGAGTGCATCAGGGATGCAAATGTTGGATTTATGTTCGCGCCTATGTACCACCCTGCTACGAAATATGTACAACCTGTACGTAAAAGCCTTGGATTCAGGACAGTTTTCAATATTTTAGGGCCTCTAACGAACCCTGCTGGAGTTTCTTCGATAGTGCTGGGAGTAGCTGAAGAAGAATTGATGAATATGATGGCAGAATCACTGCAAATACTTGGCAC
>CAYSHS010000171.1:0-7160 GCA_964430845.1 uncultured Pirellulales bacterium
CAGGACTATAATTGATATCGGGGGCCAGGACAGCAAGCTGATTCGCCTGGATAGTGAAGGTAAAATTCGTGACTTTGTCATGAACGACCGCTGTGCGGCGGGAACGGGACGCTTTCTCGAAATTGTCGCCCAGCGTCTAAATGTCGAGCTTGATGCACTTGGAGAAATGGCGGCCAGGAGCAAAAAGCCATCGCCAATTAGCAGTATGTGTGTAGTCTTCGCTGAAACAGAAATCACAGGACTGCTCGCTTGCGGTGCTTCTCAGGAAGATATTGCGGCTGGTGTTCAGAATTCCATCGCCACCCGTATAGCAGGTATGGCGGGTCGTAGTGTTGCGCCACCGATTGTTTTCACAGGCGGAGTTGCGCTTGTACCACAAATGGATAATGCGATAAAAGCAGCTCTCGGACATGATGTCACTATCTCGCCTCACCCGCAGATGACAGGTGCAATCGGGGCGGCTATTATGGCTTCAAAACAATTGAATGGAGAAAATATAAAATGACTAAAGTTTCTATTCAACTTTAGGAACTTTATACTTTAGGCACTTATAATTTTATTCGAGGAATTTATGATGACAAATATGGAAAGACGAAAACGAGTTATGCAGCGTTCTATTAAACTCGGTCACTGCATTTGTGACCCGAAACAGCCCTGCCCATGTGATTTATTTAAGGCAGAAAATATCTGTTCATGCGCTGGAGAAAGACTTGACTCGCCTGTCGGGCCGGTGCAATTGACAAAACTCGTGGAAAAAGCAGGTTGCGCATCCAAAATAGACCAGGCATTTTTGAAACAGGTATTAAAAAACCTTCCGGCAATAAATGACCCAAGAGTTCTCGTAGGTATCCCCGCAGGTGACGATGCAGGCGTATATGATATGGGTGATGTTCTGGCTCTTGTCCAGACTGTGGACGTCTTTACACCTTCAGTTGATGACCCATACACGTTCGGCCAGGTAGCGGCGGCAAACTCGGTAAGCGATGTTTATGCAATGGGCGGAACGCCAATAACCGCTGTTTCAATTCTCGGCTTTCCGGTTCGTAAAATTCCTGATGAAGCGATGAGCCAAATTCTATCCGGCGGTATCGATAAAATGAACGAAGCCGGTGTCGCAATCATCGGAGGGCACAGTATTAACGATAATGAAATAAAAGCAGGTTTTGCTGTTACAGGAATAATAGACAAAAACAAAATAATTACAAATGCAAACGCCCAGACCGGTGACATGCTTATTCTTACAAAACCTCTTGGAACCGGAATAGTCGCTTTCGCTTCACAGATTAACAGAGCAACTCCCGAAAGTATCGAAGCTATAAATAAATCAATGACAACACTAAACAAAAAAGCAGCAGAGCTTATGATAAATTACGGTGCGCATTCATGTACCGATGTCACCGGATTTTCCCTTATGGGACATTTGTCTGAAATGGCGTTATCGAGCGGCGCAGATGTAGAGGTGATTTGGGATGAAATCCCCCTGTTCCCGGGCGTTCTCGAATACGCGGCTGCCGGAATATTACCGGGGGCTATCGAGCGAAACAAGGAATCATGCGGCAATAGAATCATCGCGTCTGAAAAACTGCCGCAGGAAATGGTCGATATATGCTACGACGCACAAACTTCAGGCGGACTTCTAATTGCAATCGCAAAGGATGATGCCGATAATTTCCTGAAAGCGCTTCACATTGATGGTATAACAGACGCAACGATTATCGGAGAAGTTACACAAAAAGGCTCAGGACTCGTACATATTATACATACCGGCACGAGAAATATTCCAGAAGTTACTGAAGTGCCTAAAGAAAAAAAGCAGGAGATAAAAAACGAGTCACGAGTCACGAGTCACGAACCACAAACGGAGGTTCCATGTTGTGCCGATGTGATTTCTTCGACAAGCGATAATAATGAATCAGATATTTCCCGGATTAAATCCAAATTCACTGAGTTTCTTGGAGCAGCAAGCTCACCTCACGGATTGGATGCATATACAAAACAGGCAATGGCAATCGCATTGTCGGTTGCGACGCGATGCGAGCCATGCCTAAAAATGCACCTGAAAAAGGCAAAAGAAAAAGGCTTTACCCGGAACGAAATCGACGAAGCCGCATGGATGGGAATCAGCTTCGCCGGAAGTCCGGCTATGGTCTTTTACGAACAAATGAAAATTTCGTAGGGTGTGCTGTGCATACCAAAATTGAATGTTTTTTTGAAGGAATCTTCGGATGAATAAAAAAAGCTCATTCTTATTTGTTTGGTTTTAATACTTTTTATTGGGGGGATTGTAGTATTAAAACTGCGACCGCGTAATCAGGGACTTTATAAAGTTACAATCCTACCTTCGCTTGGTGGGAAATTCACTTTGCCGCATGTTATTAATGACTATGGGCAAGTTGCGGGATTCTCGGAAATTAGCAATGGCAATTATCATTTGTTTCTATGGAATAAAGAAAATGGAATGCAAGACCTGGGGGCTGTCGAATATGGTTACGTATTTATCAATAACACTGGGCAAATCGCAGCAAACATTAAAGATCCGAATAGTAATATTCGTTCATTCATTTGGGACCCAAATGCAGGAAGTACAATTATACCAACTTTAGGGGGGAAAAATTCAACTGTCTTTGGAATCAACAATCGCGGCCAAGTCGTTGGTTATGCAGAGACAACTCAAGGTATTAATCACGCGTTCGTTTGGGATTCAATAAATGGCATACGTGACCTTACACTAACCAGTACAAAAAGTGCTGCTGCCTATTCTATAAATGATACAGAACAGGTGGTTGTTAATGAAAAAAATGCTACACTTTTAGTTGAAACAAATAAAAATTTAACGATTACATCTTTGCCGACCAGACTTTTTGGAATACTACAGATCAACAACAATAGCTATATTATAGGTATGATTAGCTGGGCAGCAGGTAAATTTGATATTGTTTTGTGGCATCCTGATTTGGGACAAAAAACTCTTTTTCGATCTGATGGAACTGCTTCATATAATATGAATGATAATAATCAGCTAATCATTACAGAACAAAAAGATATCAGCTTTTTTTCAAGATATTTCTTTACTCATATGGAGAATCATATGCTGGATCCGAAGATTGGCCTGATTTCACTCGATGGATATTTTTCTGCCGGAAAGTATAAAAACCTTTGTTTGACCGATATTAATAATAAAGGCTTTATAATAGGCGCCGTCCAGTCAACAAAAGATTCAAAGAGCCGGGGTGTGCTCTTCGAGCCAATTCCTGAAAAAAAGGAACAAATGAGCCGAAAAGCCTATCCACATGAGTAAAGCATCTGTCCAAAAAATATGAAAAGAACAGGGGCGAAAATAGCATGGCATTCGTACCTGACTCCTTTAATTCATCCGCGAAAAGAATTAAATCCTAAAATTAAAATCTTCTTCTATTCTTTATTAACGGCAAGCCAGAGAATGCCTTCATGCTCAAATTTATATCGTCCGAGCAAAAAATCGGGACAATATCCCTTGATGTCCGATACAACATAGATATTTTTTTGAGAGAACAGTTTTTCTATTGTTCTCTCGTTAAACTCAGGCGCATTTTCGCTGCTGCCAATGCTGGAAATAATTTTTATATCTTCTCCCGACCTTATTCTCCTTACTTCCTGTGCAAGCAGCAGAGGAGGTGCGGTTGTTCCATCTGCATAAATTATCGCAGGGGATTTGACACTTACCAATGCTTCGACAGCAAATTGCTCGGCACCGTTATAATCCATTTTCCACGGATAAAGAAAATAATCAGTATCGTTGCGGTATGGAATTTTTCTGCCGCTACCTATTTCCAGGTGCAATCCACTCGCTATTTCCGGGGCCTTTATATACAGGGGAACAACAGCAAGACAAAATGCCGCAAAAACATAAGCAAAAATCCACGTGCTTTTAAGTAAATATTTAAATAGTCCTACACCGATAAATATCGAAATCATGCTATAGAAAGGGATAAAAAAGGCATATCGGTCCATCACGTTATAGCGAAATGCGAAAATAAAATAAAATACTGCTAATGCAATTAAAACTGTTGCGAACCATCGCTTCGGTGAGACTTTATATAAGCACCATATACCCACGAAGAAAAATAAAATATTTGGAGTAGGGAAGTTCAGTATTATATACAGGAAATTTTCTTTTATTATTGGCCATGTCAGGGAAGTATTAAGAACTGCATTCCTCCATTTTACCCCGAACAGAGCAGAGGCAAGAGTTCCCGTAATTTCGTGAGTTTCAATAATATTTTTTACAATCAGATACTCGTAAGGCATTGCTCCTATCATCCAAAACAATGCCATTACTGCAATGTGCCGCGTTTTTAACTGCTTTTTTATAGCTAGTACAATTACAAGGGCAAAATAGCAAATAAAAGCAATCGACGCCAGCATGTGATTTGCAATTGCCAGCCCATTTATTAAAGCAAGCATGTATAGATAACCAATACGTGAAGTTATTGCATATTGCAGGAGCATTATCAGCTCCAGCATCAGTAATGCAACAGCCAGGCCATAAGTTTCAGGCATTGTCGAATGCTGCCAGAACGTATTCGATAAAGCCAGTGTAGCGGCTCCGAGCAGCGACGGGAAAGTTTCTCCTACCCACAGTCGTAATAATAAAAAAAGATTCGCAACTGCAAATGCGGAAATAATCGCATCAAGAACATTAATTTTGTAACAGAACTCACCAATAGGAATATGCTTAAATAGTATCGCAATAAGATAGAAAAGCGGATGCGAAAGCGCCAATCCGAGTTTTCCCTGGATGTCATTATGCCATACCCTGTATTGAATCAGTCCTGCATCCTGCCATACAGCGCCCGGCGCACAGGTCAGTATATAAAGAACCGCCGCCGCAAAAAAAACGAAGAAGTAGCTCGTTATCGAGAATTGTGTCCTTGGAATGAAAAGCTGAGAATCATGCCCATCTTTGGGAATCTCTATATTTTTTATTCTAATTCCTAAATTCATAATTGAGCTTTTGCAAAACTATTATTCATAATTTTACTGTTAAATATTCAGTATCATCCGCAAAACAAATTGCCCCTTCATAAGCAGCAGGTATCAAAAGGCAATCACCGGCCTTGAATTCGACTGCGTTCACCTGGCTTGCCGTAATCGTGCCATATCCTGATACGATAACCAGCACTTTCAGCTCGCCCGGCGAAAGAAGCACTTCACAATTTTTCGCCTGGTGACCTTTATCGACAGTGAAATACTCACAGTCCACAAGGCGACCTATCGTAGTAACACCAAGCTCTTCCCCGGATACATCGAAATTTATGCTCTCCAGGGCCTGTCTTATATGTAACTGTCGGGGATTGCCATTTTCATCAACCCTGTTCCAGTCAAAAATCCGATACGTAGTATCCGAAGGCATCTGAATTTCGGCTATTAATAATCCGGGACCAATTGCATGCGCGGTCCCGGCAGGAAGGAAGTGACATTGCCCGGCTTCGACAGGGACTTTCACCAATAAATCAATTATGTCGCCATTCATTATTGCCTCAGTAAATTGAAGCTTTCTTACACCTTTCTTTAAGCCTTTATAAATATAAGCACCAGGCTCAGCGGATATTATATACCAGCACTCCGTTTTCGGCTCGCCTTCACCCAAACGCCTGCATGTTTGCTCGTCCGGATGAACCTGCACGCTTAAAATATCCTGTGCATCTAACAGTTTTATCAGTAATGGAAAAGACCCGGTGAAATATTCTTTGCCTGTGATTTCATAAGGATACTCCCCGATAGCCTGGATAAGAGTTTTACCTGCAAGCTCGCCATTTACAATCAGGGTTTTGTCTTTAGGCAAATCAGCAAGCTCCCAGCTTTCGCCGATTTTCTCACCTCCAGGCAAGTCCTTATCGAATACTTCCCGCAGCTTCTGCCCGCCCCAAATTCTTTGTTTATATATAGGTTTAAATTTTAATGGATAAATTCTCATGCCGAATATTTTACAAACTTATTTATATTCTGTCCACAATCCTTAATTATTTAGATTATACAAACAGACTATCTCTTTACGATAAGTTTATTTCGGCAAATTATGTGTTAATATTGAGTTATTTATTTATTATTATAGGACTTAACTTGGCTTTAATAGTGCATTTAGCAGAAGTCAAACCATCGGATTCGGCGGTAACAATAATCGAGCCTGTCTGGCCTCGTTTAGTTTTGATTATCACAAGGGCAAGACCATTTAATGCCTTGCGGTCGTGAGACGGGAAGACGTTGAAATCCGTTTGGTCACCGTTGTCGGTGGCGACTATTTCACCGTGGCCGCTGACGGAAAAGTGAATTAAATTATTTGCCCGGGGTGCCATTACGCCGTTGCTGTCCTGAACTATAAGTGTAATAAAGGACAAGTCACAACTATCGGCTTTTATTTTTGAGCGGTCAGGCTTGAGATTCATCTGAGAAGCATCGCCGGCGGTATGCATAATATCTGTAGCCCATTTTCCCCCGTTTTTATATGCTGTTACTTTAAGCTCGATTGGCCCTACGAAAGGACTATTTGCCCTGGCACTATTCATGCCGCTTATTGTCGGATGTGTTGGGTCTTCTTCACGGCAAATGCCAACTAATTCCTTAGCTACAGTTACAGCCCTTTCATCACCACTTTGTTCACCTACCTCATTACCAATACTCCACATTATTACAGACGGATGATTTCTGTCGCGCCGAAGCATTGCGCGTAAATCCTGCTCATGCCATTGAGGAAATATAAGATGATAGTCATTTTGAGTTTTTTGACGTTCCCAGACATCGAAAGCTTCGTCCATAATCAGGAAACCCATCTTATCCGCAAGCTCGAGAAGCTCAGGTGCCGGGGGATTATGACTTGTACGAATAGCATTACAACCCATCTCAGCTAATATTTCCAATTGCCGCTGTAAAGCACGATAATTTACTGCTGCGCCAAGCGCACCCAAATCATGGTGGTTGCATACTCCATTGAGTTTTACATGTTCACCATTCAAAAAGAATCCTCTATCTCGGTCGAACTTAAGCGTGCGAATACCAAATATCGTTTCATATGTATCAACTATTTTTCCATCCTGCTTAACTATAGTTAAGGCTACATAGCGGTTTTGCTTATTATAAAAACCAGTTCCCCATAATTTCGGATTTTTTACTGTTCCACTTGT
>CAYSHS010000172.1:0-7114 GCA_964430845.1 uncultured Pirellulales bacterium
AAACCTCGAAAAAGGAATACCTGGATTCCGTTGTTAATATTATTCTTAACTGGAGCGGCTGCAAGTATGTGGGCATACGCCTAAAAGATGAAGATGGATATATACCTTATGAATCTTATGCAGGTTTCAGCAATGATTTCATATCGCAGGAGAGCAGGCTTTGTTTAAAGACCGATACATGCGTTTGTATCCGGACCATTGCACAAACTCCCGGACCTCATGATATGTTTATGCTGACTTCAAGAGGCTCTTTCCGATGTAATAATTCAATTGAGTTCGTTAACTCCATTCCGAAGGAGGCAACGAGTAGCTATCGTGGTGTTTGTACGCAATACGGATTCACTTCATTAGCAGTAGTACCGATACATTACAGGGAGATCGTGCTCGGCGCAATTCATCTTGCCGATGAAAAGGCGAATAAAGTACCTTCAGAAAATGTCGAGTTCCTCGAAGATATGGCATCCCTGATTGGCGAAGCAGTTCACAGGTTCAATATGGAAAATATACTGCGATTGAATGAGAAGAGGCTCGTCGAAGCACAGAGACTTGCGCATCTTGGCAACTGGGAATGGGATATAACAAGGAAGAAGCTCTGGTGGTCGGACGAGGTTTATCGCATATTCGGATTCGAGCCGAAATTATTCGGGATAACATTCGATGATTTTCTCTCGTATGTCCATCCGGAAGACCGCAAGATGGTTCAGGAATCACTAAACCAGGCTTTCCTGGAGAATAAGGAATACAGTATAAATTATCGCGTTATTAAACCTGATGGAAGTGAGCGGATTGTCAACGAAAAAGCAGAGGTAACCTGCGATGCAGCAAGCCGCAAACCGGTCAAAATAGCAGGAACAGTATATGATATTACTGAACAGAAAAAAGCTGAAGATGAAATTCGTGCAAATCAAAGAGAGCTTCGCGCTTTGTCTGCTGAGCTTCAGCTTGCCGAGGAGCAGGAGCGCCGCAGAATCGCCCAGGATTTGCATGATTCGGTTGGCCAGATTCTTGCTTTTTCGGGAAGAGAGATAAAACATTTGCAAAAGAGTGTATCTGAATCAGCGGCGAAAACTCTTGAGGAAATCTCTAACCAGCTCGATTTGGCAGTAACTCAAACGAGAACCTTAAGTTTCGATTTGAGTCCAAGCACACTTTATGACCTTGGTTTTGAAGTAGCAATCGAGGATTTGGTTGACAGGATATCCGAAGAAAGAGGTATTCGATGCAGCTTCAAAAATTGCCCTCAGCCAAAGCCCCTGGCTGACCAGGTTAAAGTGCTTCTATACCGCTCTGTCAGAGAGCTGCTTTTTAACGCGGTCAAGTATTCACAGGCTAATCTTGTGAAGGTGTCATTATTAAGGTCAAGTTCCGACATATATATAAAAGTTGAAGATGACGGTAAGGGATTCGATGTTTCTATTCTTGATAATAGTTCGACAAAACGAAAAGGATTTGGTATATTCAGTATCCGTGAGCGATTGAACCACATAGGTGGCAGATTGAAAATGGAATCCGCCAGGGGTAAGGGAACCAAGGCAGTTCTAATCGCACCGCTGGATATTGAAAATGAAAATCAATAGGAGTGACTTATGAGTATAAAAGTAATACTGGCCGATGACCACGCCATGCTGCGGCATGGCTTGAGCAGGTCATTCGAGCAGGAAGAAGATATTGATGTCATTGGACAGACACAGGATGGTCACAATACTATCGCATTAGTAAAGGAATTACAGCCGGATATTGTCATAATGGATATCGGGATGCCAGATCTTAACGGCATAGAAACCACGAGGAGAATTATGCAGGACTGCCCGAAAGTAAAAATAATCGGGCTTTCAATGCACTCGAGCGATAAATATGTCAGGGAAATGTTCAGGGCAGGTGCATTAGGGTACTTGCTGAAAAACTGCTCGTTTGATGAGCTGGTCGAAGCTGTCAGAACTGTGATGGACGGACAAACTTATATCAGCCCGGCTATTGGTGATATGATAATAAAGGAATATACCAGCAAAGAGCACGGGGAAAAATCCGTTTTCTCGATATTAAGCCAGCGGGAAAGAGAAGTGCTCCAGCTTTTGTCTGAAGGCAACTCAACCAAACAGATAGGTCGAAAACTGCATATCAGTCCGAAAACTGTCGAAGCGCACCGACTGCGAGTTATGGATAAGCTCGAAATAGACAACGTAGCCCAATTGACCAAGTATGCGATACAGGAAGGCCTGACCGAAGCAGAGCCGTGAAAAAGTGACTATTCTTTCACAACACGCCGCCTGCATAATCGTTGAAGCGATACATCTCTGCATTTTCCAGGAACCACTTGGGCCTGTCGAGAAAATCACAAATATTATCGATGATAAAGTAATGTTTCTGCTCTTCGTCGGCTAATTCATAAAAAATGTCTTTTTATCCTGTGTCCCCGACTTCCTCAGCTTTTTTCAAATAAAATTCCCTGCTCTCCCGCTCGATGTCACGGGCCTTTTGGTACATTTCAAGCTCGCTTATTTTGAAGTCGAAATTTTCTGCTGACTGCTTCATCGACTCGAAGATTTCTTTTGCATTTTTTAGAACATCCATTTCAGCAGGAGCTTCGATAGTCCTGTCCTAAATTCGCTGAACCATTTGATAATGCTTTGCTTATTCGTTAATTTACGATTTTTTTAGGCGATCATAAATGAACGCTTCCTCCTGAAAAAATCTTTGCTGCTTCCATCAAAGTTTCCGAAAGAGTGGGATGAGGATGAATAGTAAAGGCAAGGTCTGTTGCTACCGCAGCCATTTCAACGGCAAGTGCAGCTTCTGATATCAGTTCTCCAGCACCGGTGCCAACTATGCCTGCGCCGAGGATTCTTTCCGTATCGGCATCAACAATCAATTTAGTAAGACCCTCGTCATCACCGAGAGTTGCGGCACGTCCAGATGCATACCATGGAAATTTTGTCACTTTGATATTTGTGCCTGTCTTATTTGCCTGTGCCTCACTCAAGCCGCACTCGGCAATTTCCGGATCGGTATATACTACGGAAGGTATCGCCATCGGGTTAAAAACAACATTGTATCCCGCGATAACTTTGGCTGCAGCAATTGCCTGGTGTGTTGCCCTGTGCGCCAACAGAGGGGGACCTGTTATATCTCCAACTGCATAAATAGAAGGATCTGCAGTTCTGCATGTATCCCGTATTCCCACAAAGCCTTTGTCATTTATTTCGACCCGGGTATTTTCCAAACCGATATTTGCTGAGTTGGGTTTGCGACCGACTGCAACAAGGACTTTTTCATAAACACTTTCTTTATTTTCGCTTGTTTGGCCCTCGATAGAAACTTTAATTCCATTGTCTTTCTGTTCAAACGATGTCACCTTAGAATTTAACATTACGGACTCGAATATTTTATCGAGCTTTTTAGCCAAAATTGCGACCAGCTCCCGGTCCGAGAGCGGCATCAAATTTCCTGTCATTTCGACGACCGAAACTTTTGTCCCCAGGTTTGCATAAATACTACCTAATTCCAAGCCAATATATCCGCCTCCGATTACAAGCAGAGAATCCGGTACTTTTTCGATTTCGAGAGCGACCCTGGAATCCATAACACCGCTTAAATTGCGCGGAAGATTCGGAAGAGCCGCAGGAATCGAGCCTGTTGCCAATATCGCATTCTCGAAGGTTATTTTCTCCGTGCCGTGTGCCTTTTTTTTGACCTCGATTGTATTGCTATCGAGAAATTTCGCTTCAGCCCGGATATATTCGACTCTCTTTTTTTTGCAAAGCTGGAGCAATCCCTGGGTCAGCTTTTTTACAACTTTGTTCTTCCATGCACGCAGTTTGTTGACATCAATGTCAGGATTTTGAAAACTGATTCCGAAATCTTCAGCTTTTTTTGCATCTGTAATTATTTTGGCGATATGCAAAAGGGTTTTCGTGGGAATGCAGCCTCGAAGCAGGCACACACCACCGGGAGCATCTTCCTTGTCAATTAGAGTGACTTTAACTCCCAAATCAGCAGCATGAAAAGCGGCAGCATATCCACCCGGCCCGGCGCCTATTACCACAAGTTTGCGAGTATTGTTTTTCTCATTCATAATATCAGCTCAGATTAAATTTTCTCATCAAGCGACAATAACAAAGGATTTTCCAAATGCTGTGCAATCCAGCGAATAAAAAGCAGACCTTCTGTGCCGTCTATAATTCTGTGGTCATAAGAAAGCGAAAGAGGCAGAATCAAACGAGTCTCTATGCTGCCGTTTATATAGCAGAGCTGCTGCGTCGCCCGGGAAATCCCTAAAATAGCAACCTGCGGCCAATATATAATCGGCGCAAAATTTGTGCCGCCTATGCCGCCAAGGTTTGAAATGGTGAAATTTCCACCTGCCATTTCTTCAGGAGTAACTTTGTGCTGGCGCGTTTTTTCAGCAAGACTATTTAATTCTTCGGATAACTGGGCTATGCTCTTTTTATCCACGTCCCGAATCACGGGAACCAGAAGACCTCTGTCGGTTTCCACTGCTACCGAAATATGAAAATATTTTTTATATATGATTTCATTTTTTTCCAGATCGAAACTGGAGTTGAACTTTGGAAATTTCTTCAGCGCCAAAGCCGCGATTTTTAGTGTTATGGATGTAATTGTAAGTTTTGAACTATTTTTCCCCGATTTTTTTAAATACAACTTTCTGGATTCCTCGAGATTTGTAATATTAGACTGGTCATACTGAGTAACCTGGGGGACGTTCGACCATGTAAAACTGAGAATCTCTGAAATTTTTCTGCGCGTAGCGGTTATCTGCTCGCGTTCGATATCTCCCCATTTCGAGAAATCAGGTAATGGTTTGCTTTTAGACGGCGATAGTTTTACAGACTGTCCTGAAACTATACTTCTTGCATATTCCTTGACATCAGCAGCAGAGATTCTGCCGCCTTTTTCCGATCCGGTAACCTTGTGAATCTCGATTCCCAATTCTCTTGCCAACTGTCTAACGGAAGGTGCGGCAGGTGCAAGTTCAATATTTGATTTTTCGGCAGGCTCTTTGATTTTTAACAGGGATTCAACACTTCCCTGTTTGACCTCTTTTTTTTCAGTTTTTTTTTGTACAGGCTCTTTTGGTTGTTCTTCTGATTTTACTTCGGTATCAACTTTTATAATTACCTGGTTGACTTGTACTTTATCACCTTCTTTCATGCTCACTTCAGTGACTCTGCCTTTCACAGGACTAGGCACCTCGAAGGCAGCTTTTTCCGTCTCAAGCTCTACGATTGACTGGTCTTTTTCGATGTAGTCTCCTACTTTCACAAGAACTTCTATAACATCACCCGATTCGACATTTTCCGAAATCTCAGGCAACCTTACTTCTTCGATCATAATTTCACTCCCTTAATTTATAGAGCTATACCAGAACAGGGTTGATTTTTTCCGGGTCAATCTGCATGTCTGTAATGGCTGCTTCGCATATTTTTCGGTCAATCTTACTTTCGGCAGCCAAAGCACAAAGAGCGGCTAAAACAATAAAACGCGAATCGACCTCGAAATAATCTCGCAGGGCGCTCCTGCTGTCACTTCGTCCAAATCCATCTGTACCAAGAGCGGTTAATTTACCGGGAAGCCATTTGGCAATAGTGCTGGGCAGTGTTTTAAGATAATCCGTTGCAGCGACAAATACGGAAATTTCGTTCTCGAAACATCTCTGCACGTAACAAAGATGTTGTTCTTCGGTCGGATGCAGCATATTCCATCGGTCAGTCGCCATGCCATCCGTGTACAATTCCTTATAGCTGGTGACACTCCACAGGTCTGCCGCGATTTTATATTGCGATTCGAGTATCTGCTGTGCTTTTGCTGCTTCGTTAAGAATAGCGCCGCTGCCTAAAAGAGTGACTTTCGGCTTGTTATTTTCAACAGAGGCAGGCTTGTATTTATACATTCCTTTCAGGATTCCATCTTTGACACCTTCAGGCATCGCAGGCATTTCATAGAACTCGTTCATCATGGTAATGTAGTAGAAAATATTTTCCCGCTTTTCATACATCCTGTATAAACCGTCATGAATTATCACAGCCAGCTCATAAGCGAAGGCCGGGTCGTAGGTTTTCAAATTTGGAACAGAATAATATAAATGATGACTGTGTCCATCCTGGTGTTGAAGACCTTCGCCTGCTAATGTTGTTCTTCCGGATATACCTCCGATTAAAAATCCTTTTGCCATAGCGTCACCGGCAGCCCAGATTAAATCGTACATGCGCTGGCACCCGAACATAGAGTAAAAAAAGTAGAAGGGAATCGTATTTATTTCGTGCGTGGCATAAGCAGTTCCCGCCGCTATAAATGATGACATAGAGCCTGATTCGGTTATTCCCTCTTCCAGGATTGCGCCGTCCTTTTTTTCGTTGTAAAACAACAGGCTTTCTTTATCGACAGGCTCGTACAACTGACCTGTGGGTGAGTAAATTCCTGCTTGCCTGAATAATGCTTCCATTCCGAATGTCCTGGCTTCGTCGGGCACGATTGGAACTATTAATTTACCTATTTCTTTATCCTTGAGCAGCTTTGAGAGCAGCCTGACCATTACCATTGTCGTAGCAACATCGCGTTCTTCGCTGCCTTTGTAAAACTCCTCGAACAAGTCCTGCGATGGAGTTTTTATAGGTTTTGCTGTAACAATTCGCCTTGGTACATAACCTCCCAGCATTTTCCTGCATTGCTGCAAATATTTCATTTCCTCGGTGTCTTCATTAGGTTTGTAAAAAGGAGCTTCGTGGACTTCACCATCAGGAATAGGGATACCGAATCTGCTTCTGAATTCGAGCAGTTCCTGCTCGTTCAGTTTCTTTTGCTGATGAGTTATATTTCTGCCTTCACCTGCTTCACCGAGTCCGTACCCTTTTATTGTCTGCGCTAAGATAACTGATGGCGAGCCTTTGTGATCGAACGCAGCCTTATACGCGGCGTAAACCTTAACCGGGTCATGTCCCCCACGTCTGAGCTTCTCGACCTGTTCATCGGAATATGTTTTTACTAAATCCTCCAATATTTTTTGAGCGTTCTCCTTTTCATGAATCCAAGTACAATCCATACATGACCAAACAAGCGTTCCCGGATTCCATTTACTTTATACGAGCTTGCCACCTGT
>CAYSHS010000173.1:0-7101 GCA_964430845.1 uncultured Pirellulales bacterium
CTTATAACAAATAATACTGCAATTAATTCAGCGGGTGGTATCGGAAATAGTGGCTCCTTAACATGTACAAATGTAACCATAACCAAAAACTCAGCACCTGATGGAGGTGGTATTATACATGTTAATCAATCTTCAATCGATAATCCAGCAATATTATATAATACCATTGTCGCTGGTAATGCAAATGGTGATATTATTGGAGAATTGGATCCAAATAGTTCTTATAACTTAATCGGATGGGATCCTCGCTTTGTCAATGCTGATAATAATGATTTTCATCTTCAACAAAATTCCCCTTGTATTGATGCAGGTTATAATGATGTCATACCACCAGATTTATTAGCTGATCTGGACGGAAATACTCGAATCGTTAATCATACAGTTGATATAGGAGCTTATGAATGGACACAAAGCATTGTAATAGATTTTGATCTTTTACCGGATAACTCTGAAACAATTCCAGGTCAAATCATTGGAGATGACTACGCCTCATGGGGTGTTCATTTCAGGAGCATTGGTGTTGATGACATGCCGCAATATAGCGATTATTTTACTCCCAGTCGAATCGCTTTTACCGGCCAATGCACTTATTCTCCAGGCTGTAATATTATAGCTGATTTTGATATGCCGGTTTATGGAATAACAGTTAATGTCACTTCAGATGGAGATAGCATTATCACAATGATTGCACGAAACCAGGATGGAAGTGAAATTGAATCTGTCATATCCGATCTTATACCGACTGCTTATGATATGTCGAAGCAAGTACAAATATTGTCAAGTGAACCGATTGCAAGTGTTGAATGGTGGCCATCTCAGAACAACAACGGCGTTGGAATAGATGACTTGCACGTTCTATATGCTTATGAATATCAGAATACAAGAACAATATACGTAGATGACGATGCAACAGGTATCAACGATGGATCATCATGGGAAAATGCCTATAATCTTCTTCAGGATGCGTTTACTGAAGCGTATTCTTTTAGAAAACCAATCGAGATCAGAGTTGCACAGGGCGTCTATAGACCAGATGAGGGCGTTGGAGTAATAAAAGGAGACCCAAATGCAACATTTCAGCTTATAAATGGAGTCAATCTAATCGGAGGTTATGCCGGATCAAGTACAGACGATCCAAATGAAAAAGATATCGTTTTATATGAGACAATCCTGTCTGGAGATTTAATAAATAACGATTTGGATATAGAAGATCCCTGTAATTTATATGGTATTGAATCAAGATTAGATAATAGTATGAATATTGTAACTGGCAGTTATACAAATGAAACCGCTATTATTGATGGTTTCATTATAAAAGGTGGAAGAGGTTTCCCTGTCAAATTTACTGAACCCGGTGGTCGTGGTGGTGTAGAAATTAGTTACTATGTTTGTGGCGGTGGTATGTTCAATGAGTTCGGATCTCCGACTGTAAGTAATTGCAAATTCACTGGAAACTTTTCAGAAAGAGGGGCTGGAATGTATAATAGTAATAGCAATCCGATAATAACATATTGTAAGTATACTAATAATCATGCTGATAAAGGAGGTGGAATGTACAATGTAGATGGTAGTCCAACATTTATCAATTGTACATTAAGTGGGAATTCGGGACACAGCGGTGGAGGAATGTACAATGAAAATTGCGATCCAATTATTAGTAATTGTACATTTACTGGAAACTCATCCGATTTAGCCTCTGGTCGTCAGATTCCCAATGGTGGAGGAATACATAATTATTATAGCTATCCCACAATTATAAATTGTATTTTATATTATAATACTTTTGTTCAGGTAAGTGGAGAATCTAACATTTTTTATAGTGATATTCAAGGTGGCTGGTCTGAAGTCGGTGTAGGTAATATTGATGAAGATCCACTATTCGTCAATCCTGGTTATTGGGCGGATGTTAATGATCCGAACACTATTGTTGAACCTAATGAGCCTAATGCGGTTTGGATTGATGGTGATTATCACTTGAAATCTGAAATTGGAAGATGGGATCCGAATAGTAATAGTTGGGTAAAAGATAGCGTAACAAGTCCATGTATTGATGCAGGTGATCCGAATTCAGACTGGACGGCTGAATTGTGGCCGCATGGGGGAAGGATAAATATGGGTGCGTACGGCGGCACAACGCAGGCGAGTATGTCTCTGTCACAAGTCGGTGACGCCAGAGATTTGAATAACGATGATGTAATCGACTGGAACGATATATTGCTATTAGCTGATGAATGGGATTCTAATAATACTCCATTAAAAGAAGATATGGATAGAAATGGTATCGTCGATTCAAATGACCTTGTGTTCTTTTATGGAAACTGGTTGAGTGGTTCTGATAATTCACCTCCTTTATTAGAATCAATTGAAGACCAATACACTATCGCAGATAACCAGTTGAGTTTTTCTATATCGGCAATAGACACTGATGGTGATGACTTAGCATATCTGGCTGTCGGTTTACCTGAAGGAGCGAAATTTTCCGAGCAGACCTTTATTTGGACTCCTGAACAGGCAGGTGCATACTTTGTTACTTTTATTGTAAGTGATTATAAATCCTTAGATTACAAAACAGTTCAAATAATAGTTAATGAACCTTGACCATTCAAGGTGAACATAGTAAGATTATGAATGTCGTATAAGCATTTAATAAATGCTTTCTTGTAAGAAACTTATAAACAACAATATAAGGATTAGAACGATGAGAAAGACGATATTTTTAATCATACTTGTTACTTTATGTTTTTCTTTAGCAGCAAAATCCAGCGAGAGCAATACCTCGGATGTCAATGACCCACGGGGTCCGATGAAACCCTGGGACAAAGGAGCATGGGAAACCGGTAAATATCGCAACGTGTTCCTTGAAGCCGGATATAAGCAGGAAGATATTGACGCAAAACTGGCTAAAGCTTATTCTGATTTGTTTGAAGACCCAAACGGAATCTATTTTGAAGTTGGTGACAATAACGATATGGCCCTTGTCTCTGACCTTAAAAATCGCGATGCCCGCACGGAAGGTCTTTCATATGGTATGATGGTGGCCGTGCAGTTGAATAAGAAAGACGTTTTCGATAAGCTGTGGCGATGGACGGCAAAATACATGCAGCACCAGGAAGGTCCGCGAGAGGCATATTTTGCATGGAGCGTTAATCCCTGGACAGGCAGGCAAAACTCTCAGGGTTCCGCGTCGGATGGTGAATTTTACTTCGTGACAGATTTGCTGTTCGCATCAAATCGGTGGGGTAATGACACCGGCATAAACTATTACGCCGAAGCCAGAAGAATTCTCGACGCCATGTGGAAAAAGGATGGGACGGGAGGGGTAAAACCCTTTATAAATTTGGAAAACAAAATAATCACCTTCACGCCGGATCAAGGAGGATACGGCTGGACAGATCCTTCATATCATATACCTGCTTTTTACGAAGTCTGGGCAAAATACGCCAAAGACGGGCACGAAGATTTTTATCTTGAGTGCGCCAAAGTATCGCGTGAGTTTTTGCACAAAGCTTGTAATCCAGTAACCGGTCTTACCCCGGATAATACGGAGTTCAGCGGAGAAGCACGAAGAGGCCGCTTCGGCGGCGGTAGTAGTGCATTCGGCTTCGACTCATGGAGAGTTCCAATGAACATCGCCTTAGACTATTCGTGGGCATGCAAAGACAAGGAATGGCAGCAGGATTATTGTAAGCGGCTGCAAAACTTTCTCTTTGCCAGGGGAATCGATAAATTCGAGGATCAATTCAATCCCGATGGTACAGCTCGTCAAAACATTATGGGAGCCGGCGGATATCGCGCTTTGCGTCATTCTCTGGGTTGGGTAGGAACTACAGCAGCAGCTTCTCTTATGAGCACGCAGGCTAAAGGCTGGAAATTTGTAGATGAAGTATGGAATGAAAAACTGGAACCATATGAAGACGGATACTTCGATCCATATTATGATGGATTCCTGTATCTTTTTAGTCTGATGCACTTGAGCGGAAATTATAGAATTATTACACCTGCCATAAGTCAATAATGCGTGATAATATTTCAAGTATAAACAAAGACAGCTATGCAGCACTGCTAATAATGAAGTATTTTATAAACAGAAATATTTTACAGGAAAATAAAACAGGATTTGACTCAGTTACACTTATGAGTTGAATCCGCTATTATTTAAACTAAGGTGCGCTTTTGAAAATCTCGATTAAACAAACAATTGTAGCCGGAATAACAAGTTTTTTGTGTGTGATTCTGTTCGTGTCGGCATTAGCTCGTGATATCAATGCGAAAGAAAAGACTCCGAAAAGTGAAACCATGCAGTCAGTGGATAAATCTGATTCAGGTGTGAAAGATGTGAACGACCCTAACGAGTGGAGTAAGTGGGATGCGGCTATAAAGGACCCGAACGATCCCAACGAAATGTTAGAGGCCAAGTGGAATGCTATCGCTACAGTCCTTCAGAACAAAGACTTAAATCAGGAACCTAAAAAGAAGATAATAGACAAAATTGTCAGCCCGATTTTTGATTTTGACCTTATGGCAAAGCTCGTGTTAGGCAGAACAAACTGGCCAAAATTAACAGTTTCAGAACAGAAAAGGTTTACAGAGCTGTTCGCTGAACGACTCAAGAGTTTTTACCTGGAAAAGACTTCGCTCTATAATAATGAGAAAGTTGTATTTAAACCTGAAACAAAAAACAAGAGCAGCATTTACATACCGATGGTAATGAACAGAAATGACAAGGAGATAGAAATTCTATATAAGCTTCGCAAGATAGACGAGGCAGACAAAGCCGGAATGAAAGAATACTGGAAAATCTATGATGTGGAAATAGAGGGTGTTAGTGTCCTGCTGACATATCAGTCTCAATTCGATGATATTCTTCATCGGGGCAGCGTTAAGGATTTATTCGATCTGTTGGAGAAACCATCTACTGAATAATGTCTAATTCACTCAAGCAGACCAATGTTATGATACAAATTCGCTCCCTGCCGGATTTTTTTTTCAACAAAATTGTCCTGCAATATCCTAAGGCGGTAATTGTTATCATGCTGGCATTACTAATCCTGGCCGGAATTGGAGCCAGGCATTTCACGCTTGATTCATCCTCTGAGACGCTGCTTCTGCAAAGTGACAAAGATTTGCTTTATTCGCGTTTAATCAGTGAGCGTTACGGTGAGCATAGTTCCTTAATGCTTACATTTACACCTAAAGACGATTTGTTTTCAACCGGTACGCTTTCTACCCTCAAAAACCTGCAGGATGACTTGAAAGCCGAGAAAAGCGTTTTATCCGTTCTTTCCATATTGGATGTGCCGCTTTTTGGAAGCTCAAATATATCACTGAAAGATTTGACGGGGGGATTGCCTACACTTTCATCCGGGAAAATAGATAGCAGTGCAGCCAGAAACGAATTTCGTGACAGTTCTGTGTATCAAAACCTTTTAGTCAGTCCGGATTTAAAGACAACTGCTATGCTGATTGATTTCCATGACGATACCGTTTACCGAAAACTGGTGGCCCAGCGGGACGAATTACAGCAGAAAAAAAATACAGGCTCGCTGACTCAGGCAGAAAGCACGGAGCTAAAAAATATAATTAAGCAATTATATCGGCACAACAACGAAATGAGACTTCAACGTCATCAGGATATTGCTGCAATACGGAAAATAATGGACAAATATCGACCAAATGGCGAGCTGTTTCTTGGCGGAATCAGTATGATTGCTGACGATATGATTACTTTTATCAGGAACGACCTGAAAGTTTTCGGCGCTGGTATGCTGATGTTTTTAGCTCTCACGCTCGGAATTATATTCAAACGAAAACGCTGGGTGCTTTTTCCTATGTTATGCTGCGCATCGTCAGTGATATATATGATAGGCTTGCTGGGATGGCTCGGATGGAAAGTAACAGTAGTTTCAGCCAATTTTATTTCTTTACAATTGATTACAACAGTAGCTATCGTGATTTACCTGATAGTTTGTTATCGCGAGCTGTTATCTCGTAATCCGCAGGAATCCAATCGGAAGCTGATTTCTGATACGGTTGTGCTAATGGTAAAGCCATGCTGGTACACGACAATAACTACAATAGCCGGTTTTGGCTCGCTTGTTCTTTGTGATATTTTACCTGTTATTATGTTTGGCTGGATGATGATGCTTAGCCTTATCATATCTTTTACAGTGAGTTTTGTTTTTTTTCCTGCATTCCTGATACTATTACCCAAAGAAAAGCTGCCGGAGACAAAAATATCACGTTTGTCCCTGACGTCTATTCTTGCAGGATTTAACGAATCTCATAACGTGTTTATCGTTAGCGTAAGCGTTATTATTATAATCGTCAGTTTTGCCGGAATCTCGAAATTAAGAGTTGAAAACAGTTTCATTGATTATTTCCATAAGAGTACCGAAATTTATAAAGGCATGAGAGTTATTGACCAAAAACTGGGCGGCACAACACCTCTCAATGTACTTGTGGATTTTGAATCTCCCAGGGAAAACATTATTTCCGATAATAATGAAACAGGAAGCAGCGATGAAGAGTTCGATGAATTCTCCGAATTCGAAAATGCCGCAAACGAGGAAAAGTACTGGTTTACAACCTACAAAATGGATCTTATAAAATCTGTGCAGTCATATCTTGAAAGTCTTGAGGAAACAGGCAAAGTAATGTCACTGGCAACAATATTAAATATTGTCGAGCAAATGAATAATGGCAAGCCTCTTGATAATTTTGAGCTTGCATTGATTTATACGAAAACTCCTGACGAAATAAAAGACATATTGATAAATCCTTATGTTTCAGTCGAGAACAACCAGGTACGTTTCTGGATTCGCGTGAAAGATTCGCAGAAAAATCTTCGCCGCAATGAGCTTTTGAAAAAAATAAGAGCAGACCTGACGGATAAGCTTGGAATCGATAAGGAAAATGTTCATCTTTCAGGCATGATGGTTTTGTATAATAATATGTTACAGAGCTTGTTCGGCTCACAAATAAAGACAATAGGAATCACTATATTGATACTTACTGTAATGTTTTTTATATTATTCAAATCGATAAAAATAGCTCTTATTGCCATGTTGCCTAATATTTTTCCCGTTTCAGTTGTTCTTGGCG
>CAYSHS010000174.1:0-7086 GCA_964430845.1 uncultured Pirellulales bacterium
CGGATACGCTATGGATTTGGTTCTTGGTCGCAGGGAAAAACTTACTGCATGGTTCGAGATTCCTGCTTCGATATTAGCCGGTATTGCAGTGATTGCGCCGCTTGTATTTTTTGGGATACGTTTTTATTTTCATCAGTCTTTAATAATAACGAGCTTGATAACCATACCTGGATTCGGCTTAGGTTTATATTCATTTCATTTTCTCACTAAAAAAGACCTGAACAATTTATTCCAAATACTTGTGCCTTCTTTTTTAGTAATCTTCCTGACCTATGATATGGCAATTACACCTATCTTCAATCAAAAGGAGTCTTTCGAGCCATTATTTAATTATGCAGAAAAACTCAAGTCTAAAGGTGCTCAATTGTGTTTATTGCAGCCGACTGAGCGTTTAGATGGAGCGGCGGTCTTCTATCTCGGACAGCGCGTTACAAGACTCAATGATTTCGATACAGCAAAGGAGTTTATGAATAAAAACGACAAAACAATGATAATTACGAAAAAAGAAAATATTGAAAAAATCCCGGATATGGCTATCATTAAGGACTTTAATATCGGAAAAGACACTATTGTCATCTTTACAGATAAAAACCTTGTCAGGGAAAATTGATGAAAATCAAATGGATTCAGACAATTATAATCGCAGCGATAAATCTCATGTTATGGATTATCCCGAGTAACGTACCCTACCTGATAGCTCAGAACAGGAATATTTTGCTTGGCAGATATGGATTAACCCATTTGTCATGGGTGATTTTTCTGATTCCGGTAAGTTTAATGTGGCTTTACCTGATTTGGTCAAATGAGAACAATGTAAAGAAACGCCAATTTCAAGTTACTGCGCTGGCATTATCCATTATCATTCCGATAATTTTGGTTGACTTGCTAATGCGTCTGGCCCAGCCTAAAACTTATGTCATGGAAGAAAATTTCTACCATCGTAAGCCAAACTCAGTAATTCAGGGAACAATTCATGATGTGCCTGAAAACGCCTTTACTTACCCACAGATGCGCCCCGGTTACCCGGATATTGAATTCATCCTGACAACCGATAAAACAGGTTTTCGCAATAAAACCGACCTAAATAAATACGATATTATTGCTCTTGGCGATTCTTTTACCGAAGGCTCCAATGTAACTAATGAAGATGTGTGGACTGTAAAACTGGCTCAAAAAAGTAATTTCAGTGTATATAACCTCGGAATGGCCGGCACACATCCCGGTATATACCTGGAGACTTTAAAGCAATTTGGTACTGCACTTTCACCCAGGATTGTGCTTTGCATGTTGTACGAAGGAAATGATTTTCGTGACTCTAATTACGAACGGGAAGATACCATCATTCACAAGATTAGTAATTTCTTCAGGTCATCACCCCTGCGTCTTGCTATGCAAGAGCTTTTAATCAAAGAGCTAAGCTCTGCAAAAAACAAACCTGTTGAAAATCAAGCAGCTTTGGCCAATAATCATGTCATTTCTGAAAAAGAGGATGCCAATCCTGCCGCAGTCAGCGCTCTTTCATGGCTGCCTGTACCCCTACCTGACGGACCTGATGCAAAATATTATACTTTCACTGTTAAAAATCTGTGTGACCACTTTGAAACAAGAGAATCATTTCTTCGCTCGAAAGGCTGCAAAAAAACATTTGCCAGTCTCCGTCAAATCAAAAAAATATGCAATGATAATAATATCATTCTTACCATAGTTTACGCTCCGGACAAATCCCATGTTCTTATGCCGCTAATTAGTGACACTATCAGCGCCGAAACTTTGAGGGAGTTTATGGCGCTGAAAATGAAAAAACTCCCCCCCACTAATGAGCTTAAAGATGCAGTACTGAGCCGCCTGGATATGAAAGAACAGGTATTTCAGGAGTTTTGTGAAAAAGAATTTATCGAATTCGTCAGCCTTACAGAGTCACTGCGTCAAAATACAGCTCTCGGAGAGCAGCTTTATTTCACATACGATGACCATTGGACTCCAATCGGTCATGAAGTTGTCGCGAACACTATAAATACTTTTATAAATGAGCTTCCTGCATTCAAAACTGAAATGCAGGCAAAAACAAATAATCCCGGGTAAAAAAAATAATGAAAGCAGGTCTTCGAGTAGATGTTGATACCTTCAGAGGCACAAAGCTGGGCGTTCCCAACGTGTGCAGAATTCTGGAAAAACATTCTGTTAAGGCTACATTTTTCTTTTCTGTCGGCCCTGACAACATGGGTCGCCATTTATGGAGACTGCTTCGCCCGGCTTTCCTGAAAAAAATGCTGCGAACGAAAGCGGCCAGTTTATATGGATTGGACATTTTATTAAGAGGAACTTTCTTCCCTGGACCTGTAATCGGCAACAAACTTGCAGGTATTATCCGCTCAACCTCAGACGCCGGGCATGAGATAGGGCTACATGCCTGGGACCATCATGCCTGGCAGGCCCATATCGACAATATGTCCGGCGAAGCTGTCTATGAATCAATAAATAAAGGCGCCAAGCTGCTGACGCAGATTCTCGGTCATCCGCCGGAATCTTCTGCTGTGCCCGGCTGGAAATGCAATGACGTTGTCCTGGAGCAAAAAAGCAAATTCCCCTTTCGTTATAACAGCGATTGCAGGGGAGAGAGTATATTTCTTCCGGTTGTAAACCGTATAGAGCTTGCCCAGCCGCAAATTCCTGTTACCCTGCCGACTTACGATGAGCTTATCGGTCGCAATGGAATAACAAATGAAAATTATAATGAGAATCTTTTGTCTCTTATGGTTCCTGACAAGCTCAATGTATTAACCATACATGCAGAGGTCGAAGGAATAATTTGCGAAAAAATGTTTGATGATTTTTTACGTGATGCAAACACAAGGGATATTTTGTTTGTCCCCCTCGGTGAACTGCCGGCACATTATACGTCAATGAAATCAGCCAAGATTATTGCCCGGGAAATACCAGGCCGGGATGGCTGGATTTGCTGCCAGTCAAATTAGAATTGAATTTTTGTATTTAAACAATAATGTATTTAGAAAGAATGGACTGTTTAGATGAAAATAAAATTGTTTTACCGATTATTTGTTGTTGTCTTGATTTTTCCTGGAATTGAAAATAAACTTTTTGCCCAGAACAGTACCTTATCATCGAGTAACTACAGCTTTTTTGCAGATGATAATACAAGCAAGACCGATGCTAACAGCTTGCAGAAAAAAAACTCATTTTTTGGTTCCTTTGATAACTGGTCCAGAAAAAAGAAAGCCTTCGTTTTTAATGCGACTGCCGTCACTGCTACAATGCTCATTGGAGCGGCATCATGGGATTATTACAGCTCGTCGTTTAATTTTCAAAACGAGGGATGGCTCGATCCCGATACAAATTATGGCGGTGCCGATAAGTTCGGACATGCTTTTAGCGGATATGCACTTACCAGTGTGTACAATAGTGTTTATAAGAAATTCGGATACTCCGATAAGGAATCAATATTATACGGCGCAATAAGCAGCTGGGCACTATTGACACTTGTCGAAGTAGGTGACGGTTTCAGCAAAGATTATGGCTTTAGCTTACAGGATGAAGTTTTTAATACGGCTGGTGTCGGACTTGGCTATTTGCGCCATCGATTCCCTGCACTGAAGGAAATATTCGATTATCGTCTGGAATGGGTGCCCTCGAAAGTCTTTAGGAGTGGAGATGCAGACCCGTTTACGGATTATGAGGGACAAAAATACCTGATTGCATTGAAACCGGATGGAATATTAAAAACAGATAACTCCCTGCTTAAAGCCATCGAGCTGGATTTCGGATTCTATACTCGCGGATACGATTATTCTCCCGGCAATCCAAGACGATATATCTTCTATGGTGTTGGTCTCAATATGACTTATATTATCGAACAGCTTACCGGATACAATGCAGGAGGAATCTTTAATTATTTACAGATACCTTTCACATACATATCATTTTCATCAGAGCTTGATTGATTAATATAGCAGTAAAAATGATTAATTCGATAAACTAAAACAGAAAAACAGGGAAAAGTAAAAAAAAAAGTTACTGAAATTCCACATCCTGATTCGCAGAATAATGAGCCAAAAACTTTGGGCACTTTAGGCATTTCCGCCTTCTGGCGCTTAAACGCGTTATTCAAGAATAAGAACGCAGCAGATTTAAGCTTGCATTACGAGAGTGAAAAATTATGGGCAGTGTAAACGAATATATAGATGACCGTTTGATAATCTCTGATTTGGAAACCGGGACCAAAGAAGAAGCTATTCGTGTATTGGTAGATAAAATTTACGAGTTAAAATCAGAGATTTTTCCGAATCACTTTACGAGCCTGGATTTATGCAGTAAAGTCATCGAGCGCGAAAACATTCAGACTACCGGTTTGGGCAACGGGATTGCATTCCCTCATGCCCGCATAGAGAAAACCAAAGACCTTGCTCTTGCTATCGGGATAAGCAAAGAAGGATTAAACTGGAAGAGTCTCGATAACAAGCCCTGCAACGTGATTTGCTTAATGATTTCACCCCAGCTTAAGCCGTACCTGATACTGCAAATGATGGCAGTGCTTGCCAGGTTCATGGGGCAGCAGGAGAATATCAATAAGATAATGAGTGGTTTATCACCAAAGCAAATCGCCGAAGTAATAAAAGAATCCGCGTTGGTTACTTCTAAAACAGTACTGGCAAAAGATATAATGAGACCGATTGAAAAATATGTAATGCTGGAAACTTCCATCGAGGAAACTACTCATATCATGCATTTGAGCCGCCTCGATATTTTGCCTGTCGTTGACGACAATCATATATTACTTGGCGAAATATCCTGCAAGGATATTTTCACCTATGGCATACCGGATTTCTTCAACCAGCTCCAGACTATCTCTTTTATGAGAAGCCTTGACCCTTTTGAAAAATACTTCAAATTCAAAAAGAGCTTAAAAGTAAAGGATATTTTCAGCAGGGACGTAAATGAAATATCCAAGGATACGACACTGATGGAAATAATTTTCGAGATGACAGCAAAAAACAAGCTGAAGCTCTTCGTCGTCGATTCGGGCAGGTTAATAGGAACCATCGACAGGTTCTCCGTCATTGACAAAATATTATTTTTTTAAGCAGGTAATAATATGAAAATATTTGCCACAGTTGCAATATTCGTAGTCGTCTATTTCTTTATAGCCACCGAAAAAATAAATAAAACCATTGTAGCGGTCTTAGGCGCCTCTTTAATGCTCGTTTTAAAGTTAGTAACATTCGAGAAGGCAATTGAAGCCATAGACTTTAACGTGATATTTCTGCTTGTCGGCATGATGACTGCCGTGTCGATTTTATCGAAGACGGGCTTTTTCGAATGGGCTGCAACAAGCATAGCAAAAAAATCAAAGGGAGAGCCTGTGTTAATAATGATTTCCCTGCTGTTCATAACAGCGGTGTTTTCTGCTGTACTCGACAATGTCACTACAGTCATACTCCTGGTTCCGGTTACTATCCTGATTTCGCAGATACTGGAAATTTCCCCTGTCCCGATAGTTATAATGGAAGTCATTGCTTCAAATGTCGGTGGAACTTCGACTCTAATCGGAGACCCGCCTAACATCATAATCGGGTCAAAGGCTGGTCTTAGTTTCAACCAGTTCATCATTCACTTAATGCCGGTAGTGCTTATAATTATGATATGTCTTGCAATAACATCGTACTTGCTTTTCAGAAACAAAATGAGAGTTCCGGCTGAAATAAAAAAAAGAGTGCTTGATGCCATACCGACACTGGCGATAGTTGATAGAACAAACATGATAAAATCCCTGGTAGTCCTGGGTGTAATGCTTGTTTTATTTACGCTTCATTCGATAATAGGAATTGAGCCTGGAATTATTGCTCTTGGAGGCAGTATGGTGCTTATACTGATCTGTAAAACCAAAAGCGATATCGCACTTATGAGTGTAGAATGGGGCGTCATATTTTTCTTTATTGGTTTATTCATGATGATTTCCGCCCTGGAGTATAACGGGATACTCGAATTCCTTGCCAAAGCCATGCTGCGAGTCGGCGGACACAGTCTTTTTGTTTTGTGCCTTATCGTGCTTTGGGGAAGCGCCTTGTTTTCATCGGTACTGGACAATATTCCGTTCGTTATAACAATGGTACCAATGATAAAATATTTCATTCCTGTAATAGCAAAAACAACAGGAATTACAGACCCTGCTCTTATTCAGGCAACTATCGCCCAGCCTTTATGGTGGTCACTGGCTTTAGGCGCATGCCTGGGCGGAAATGGAACATTAATAGGAGCATCTGCAAACGTTGTCGCAGGACGTATCTGCGAAAGAAACAAATATCCCATCAGCTTCATGCTTTATACAAAGTACGGCTTTGCATTAATGCTCCAGTCCATGCTTATTTGTACAATTTATATTTGGCTGAGATATTTTTAAAACAATTGAGTGTCAAGCATAGCTATCTAACTGAACTTTTGCAAAACTCTTATATTTAATTTATAACCGGGAAAGGGCGGCGAAGCAGAGGTATTCGATATTATCAAAAGCTCACCGGGAATACAGGACTTATGGCAGCTTCATTATGCCTTTAACGCAGGCGAGCAAAAGAACGCGCCCGAGCAATTCATTGCAAACATGGAGCAGGAGCAGCAATACCCGGGGCAAGCTGATTAAGGTCTCCGCAAAGCAGGATGGGACATTTACCATTACTAATTCACGAAACAATTTCTTTAAAACTGACCAGCCTTAATACGGAACTATATCGACAATCGATATAGACACATTAATCCACGCTGCCGTGATATAAAATTAAAGAGCGGCTTTATATTTCCTGACGAAACCGGCTGGATTGTAGCTTTCCTTCGCATGACGAAGACCAAGTATGCCGAGATCCTGCTCGCGATTTATTATTTCATACTTTTCCGGTAGAAGCGAGGCAAAGCTTTGATTTATGAACTGGTATATCCCGTTATATTTGTTGTTTGTTAACGCCTTCTCGAAGTGGATAACGAACCACTTGCCCTGTGCCAGCTCTTCTCCCAGGCTGTAAGCCACAGGTTTGTCGTTGATATAATAGATTCCGCCACATTACTGCAATGGCCACATTT
>CAYSHS010000175.1:0-7079 GCA_964430845.1 uncultured Pirellulales bacterium
TATGATTACCTTTTTATATGACCCGAATGAGATTCTAAAATCTGTTTCCGCAGTGAACAGGGATAATTGGAAGCTGAAATTAGCTCCTATTCCCAAAGACATTACAATGAGTGACGATGAGTACAAAGAGTTGTATGAAAGCTCTGTCCAGACGATAGAGCCTGGTGAAATATTCGGTCGCGAAATCAAGTGCCAAATCGATAATGTTGTAAAGGATATAGGGTTTACTTATGGCTATTTTGAGGCTGTTTGCAGGCTCAACATTGAAAAAGGTGAAATATCACAAGTTCAGTCGGATACTGACCCCTTCCTATGGACAGGCAGGCTTAAATCCGGAGAATGTAAAATCTACGTGACAATGCCGCACGACGGAGGCTGCAACGATTGTCACGGGGATGCCGACTATCATCATGGTGTTTTGCAGGACTGCAGGTTTTGCCACGCTGAAAGTACAGATATATTACATGAGACCTGTGTAAGGTGTCATAAACGGGACGCTCAAAAAATATACGGGCGCAGACGCGTCCTCGGCCCGGAAGGGGATTTCGACAGCCTGTCGAAGCATATTCCAGGTCTAATTAAAGACGAAGACTGCCTCGTTTGTCATGATATGACAATGCATGGAGACGGAGTCGTTCGTTTAATTGACCCAAATTCCCCGGGCAGAAAAATATGGACTGGCTCTGACACTGAATTTTGTCTGTCGTGCCATAACAGTAATACTCCTGAATACGTAAAGTTTCCTGAAGAAAAACCGGCTTCGGAAGTCAAAACAGCACGGTACGCACCGATGTTTCCTGAGCCTTATAACTACCCGGAATTTGAGCCATTTACGCCGGACTCGAATAATTATCCGGAAGTACAAAATAACTATCCTGAAGTTGGAACTTCAAGTTATCCCGACGTAGAAACAAGTTACCCTGAAGCAGGAACATCTGATTATCCTGATGTGCTAACCGAAATTGAAGGGAATGCAGGTACAGGGTATGGAGACACAACAATGGCAAATTCAATGTTTGATTCCGGTGGAAAAATACATTCCGATACAGGCGTGTCTATTTATGATAAATCTGATTTTCTAAATTCTGAGCTTTATAAAAAAGGTGTGGAATGTACCGATTGTCACAGATCACATGGTTCGACCCGCCCGAATCTGCTGAAAAATGTACACGGCCGGGATGATAAAGTGCGAATATAAGCAAAACCAATGAATGTGGAACTGGAAGGTAAATTTATTGTTATCGACGGCCCCGACGGCTGCGGCAAAAGCACACAGGCACAGCTTCTTACTGATTGGCTGAACGGACAGGGAATTTCATCTGTCAGGTTTCGCGACCCGGGTGGTACTGCTATTGGTGAAAAAATCAGGAAAATTCTTCTCAATCCAGAGCTTCTTTCAATGAGCACACAGACGGAGGTTTTGTTGTATATGTCCGCGAGAATTCAGCTCTGGCTCGAAAAAATAGCTCCATCACTGTGTGATAAAAAGTGTGTAATTCTCGACAGGTGGCTCTCGAGCACTTATGCCTACCAGGGCTGGGCCGGTGGTTTCGGTGTCGATAAAGTTATAAGGCTTGCAGAAGACTGTCTCGAAAGAGTCTTGCCTGACTTAACAATCATTCTTGATGTAGATATCAAAACTGCTTCGCGACGATTGAACAGGCAGTTAGACAGGATGGAAGCCAAGGGTGACATTTATCATAATAAGGTAAGAGCGGGTTTTTTGAAATTTGCGGATGAGCATGAGAACGTTTTTGTTGTTGACGCAGCGGACGAGATTGAGAAAATACACGAAAAAATATTACAGATTATCGGGAAAGTGAGTTTTTCGTAATGTCTTTTAAGGAAATATTCTGTCAGGACAGTGCGATAGATATTTTGCAGAGAGCATATCATTCTGAAAGAGTATCTCATGCCTATATTTTCGCCGGACCTGAGGGAGTCGGTAAATACCTGACTGCCTGCCAGTGGGCAAAGCTGCTTTTGTGTCATAATCCGGTTGTGGAAAAAGGATTTGCCCGAAGCTGTGATTCATGCAATTCCTGCAAACTATTCGATGCAGACACACATCCGGATTTCAGCCATGTCTATAAAGAGCTTCGCGAATTCACAGAGGAAGGCAAGGACAAGGCTGCTCCCCTCGAAATGCCGATAGATGTAATTCGTGAGATGCTCAATAACAAAGTATCGATTCGACCGAGCCTTTCGCAGAAGAAGGTTTTTATCGTTAGTGAAGCAGAAAAGATGAACACTTCGTCACAGAACTGCATGTTGAAAGTTCTGGAAGAGCCTCCTGTATATTGCTGTATTATTTTGCTTTGTACAAGGCTTGAAAAACTTCTGCCTACGACCAAATCGAGGGCGCAGATAATTCGTTTTGGGCCGATACAGGAAGAAAAGGTAATTGAAAAATTGACAGAAATGGGTCTTGACGGGAATATATCGAAATATTTCGCTCGTTTGGCACAGGGCAGCCTGGGTCAAGCCTGCAATTGGGCACAGCTTGAGCTGAATGATGCGCATGTTTATGAGAGCAAAAAAGAGTTGATAAATTCGCTGGCTCAATGCACATATTCCGATGCACTCGACCAGGCGAATGTTATTCTGAGCTGGAGAGGGCAAATATCGGCAATCTGGAGCAATCTCGACAAAACCACAAGCAAAACAGACATCAGCCGCAGGGCGGCAAAGATTTTTATTCAGATAATCATATCAGCTTTATACGATGTGATGAAACTGAATATAACCCAGAAGTCCGAGGCGATAAATTTCGACCAGTTGAAGCAGATAGAAAAAATTGCAGGCAGATTTGACCCCGAAACCGCTGCGGAAAAAATCTCCGATTGTTTCGAGATGCTCCGATGGATAGAGTCAAATGTCAATGAAAGGCTTATTTTTGAACATCTATTGTTATCTCTGGCGGATTCTGATACAATACGGGTTTAATTGAATTATAACTTGATGTTTATCTATATCCTGGTATTTGAATGCAGAAAAATTCGGAAAACAAGCCTAAGCAGGTAAAAAATAAAAAATACATGATGGTTCGCTTTGGGCGAATGAGCGCTCTCGGTTTTTTCGAGCATAATGAGAACGAAATACCCAAAGTTCACTCCCGTGTCGTAATCAAAACGGATAGGGGCCTTGAATTAGGGCATATTGTTGGACAGCTCAGCTCATACAAAGCGGGCCAGTGCAAATTCAGGGAAGAGCAGATAAAGGAATATTTCGAGAACAGCGAAATCGATTTTTGCCCGCCGCATGTCGGTAAATTTATCCGTTATGCAACCAGCGCCGATATAAGCGAGGAGCGTCACCTGCAAAAAATCGCAAAAGAAGAAATCGATTTTTGCAGAAAAATAGTCAAAGAGTTAGACCTGCCGATGAAAATTGTCGATGCAGAACATTTATTCGGGGGTGAACGCATCATTTTTTATTTCATGTCCGATGGAAGAGTGGATTTTCGCGACCTGGTAAAAAGAATCGCACAGGAGTACCAGACAAGAATAGAAATGCGGCAGATAGGCTCACGCGACGAAGCCAAGCTGCTCGGAGACCTGGAAAGCTGCGGCCAGCAATGCTGCTGCCAGAGATTCCTCAAGCTGCTCAAGCCGGTAAATATGAGAATGGCCAAGATGCAAAAAGCAACCCTCGACCCTGCGAAAATTTCAGGTTTTTGCGGCAGGTTAAAATGCTGCCTGAGATATGAAGACCAGACTTACACGGATTTGAAAAGAAAACTGCCCAAAAAGAATACTTTGGTAAAAACTCCAAAAGGGCAGGGCAAAGTAATCGATACCCAGATTATAACGCAACTCGTTATGGTTGAATACGATAATGGCGACAAGGAAGCTCTCGGACTCGATGAAATTGAAGTCTTGAAAGGTTATCTGGCCAGGCCGGAAAATAAGGAGAACATACAAAAAAACAATGATCAAGACGATAACAAAAATAATCATGACAATAATCAGGATAACCAGGACAATGATCAAAATGATCAAGACGACGAAATGCAATAATATTCAGGGAGAATTATGCCTCGAAAAATAGTTGTAACTTCAGCCTTGCCTTACGCCAACGGACCAATCCATATAGGACATCTCGTGGAATATCTCCAGACTGATATTTGGGTTCGCTTCCAGAAACTTTGCGGCAACGAATGTCTGTATTTCTGCGCGGACGATACTCACGGCACACCTGTAATGATTAGCGCCAGAAAAGCAGGCATAACTCCCGAAGAGATGATTGACAACGTGCATAAAGAGCATAAGGCGGATTTCGATGGCTTTCATATTGAGTTCGACAATTACTATTCGACTCACAGTCCCGAAAACAAACAGTTCAGCGAGCTTATTTTCAAGCGCCTGAATGAAAAAGGCTCGATAGTCAAACGAGATGTCGAGCAGGCCTATTGTGAAAACTGCAAGATGTCACTTCCTGACAGGTTTGTTCGCGGTGTATGCCCGAAATGTCACGCGGAGCACCAGTACGGGGACTCATGCGAAGTATGCGGCACAACGTATCGTCCTTCCGACCTGATAAATCCATATTGTGCAACCTGCGGCTCAACGCCTGTGATGAAAACTTCCGAGCATTATTTCTTCAGGCTCGCAGACTATGAGGAGCAGCTCAGGGACCTGGTGGCAGGGGGGCACACCCAGCAGTCGGTTGCGAACAAGCTCGATGAATGGTTCAGTGCGGGCCTGAAGGACTGGGACATATCGCGAGATGGGCCTTACTTCGGATTCAAAATTCCCGGAGAGCAAGACAAGTATTTCTACGTCTGGCTCGATGCTCCGATTGGATATATGGCATCAGCGAAAAATTATTGCGACCAACATAATCTTGATTTCGATGTCTTATGGCCCGGTACAAATTCAGGCAAAGGCGGCGAAGGTCAGTACGAATTGTATCATTTCATAGGCAAGGACATTATGTATTTCCATGCCTTGTTCTGGCCTGCGATGCTGATAGCTTCCGACATAAAAACAGCCGACAAGCTCTTCGTGCACGGCTTTTTGACTGTAAATGGTGAAAAAATGAGTAAGTCACGCGGGACATTTATAAAAGCAGGCACTTACCTGAAGCACCTCGACCCGGAATACCTGCGATATTATTATGCGAGCAAGCTCACTGATACTATTGATGACATTGATTTGAAAGTTGATGATTTCATAAATAAAATCAATTCGGATATAGTAGGCAAATTCGCCAATCTTGCTTCCCGCTCGGTTCCCATGCTTACGAAAAAGCTTGATTCCCCTCTCGGAAGGCTGGACGACGAAGGCCACGAGCTAATAAAGAAACTTATCACTATGTCGGACCAGGTTGTCAGCGATTATGAAAAACTCCGGTTTGCTTCAGTTGTAAGAACAATTACCGCTCTCGCAGACGAAGCGAATCGCTACGTAGAGCAGAAGCAGCCCTGGGCGACAATAAAAACCGACCGGGAAATGACACGTACGAATCTAACCGCGATAATAAACGCAATGCGAATACTGACAATTTATCTAAAACCCATTCTGCCTAAATTTGCAGAAAGTGTAGAAAAATTCCTGAATGTCGAGCCGCTGCATCTTGCTGACCTTGAGAGTGTGCTCGAAGAAAAAACTATAAATCCTTACGAACGCTTAGCAGAAAGAATAGATGAAAAACAGGTAAATGCAATGATAGAAGAAAGCAAAGCAAATACACAGAATACAGAAAACAGAATACAGAATACAGAAACTGCAATGCAAACTGAGCCTGTAAAAGCTGAATGTACAATTGAGGACTTTGCAAAGATTGACCTTCGTATAGCAAAGGTAAAGACTGCCGAAAAAGTCGAAGGCGCCGATAAACTATTAAAGCTGGTTTTGGAAGTAGGGGGGATAGAAAAGAATGTTCTCGCTGGAATAGCTCAGGCGTACAAACCGGAGGATTTGGTTGGCAAGCTCGTGGTTTTATTGGCGAATTTAAAACCCAGAAAGATGAAGTTCGGCCTCTCCGAAGGAATGATTTTAGCCTCCGGCCCCGGCGGAAAAAATGTCTTCATGCTCACGGCCGATCCAGGCGCAACACCTGGCGAAACGATTCATTAAAAACGTAGCGTGGGCAATCTTGCCCATGCATGCACGAGCAAGATGTACGTGCTACTCAATCGTTATATTGTTCTGCATTGTAGCCATCACCGCCCAAGACTCCATCCTTGCCGTAGCTGATGATATCGTAGCTGTCAGGATGAATAGTGCTGTTGACAACATAGGTGTACTCAAAACCCCATGGATCTATTAACTGGCTTGCTTTCAGGTAAGGACCTGTCCAGCTATTTATTCCCGGATTAGTTAGCAGATTATAGAGGCTCGATGGATACTCTCCGCAATTAATAAAATAAGCGTCTATCGCGGCTTCGATGTCACGTATCCCTGGTTTTGTCAAATTCCATTTTGCTCTGTCAACCTGTCCGAACAGCCTTGGCCCGACAATTCCTGCAAGTATTGAAAGAATCACAATCACCACAAGCAGCTCGACAAGTGTAAAACCTTTACTTGCCCTGTTACCTCTTTTGTGCCTATACATATTTATCGCCTTTCACATAAGCAATTGTGTAAATAATATGTGTCACTAATGGCTATAGCACATTCTTTCATTTGTACAGCTAACTGCTTTCTTCTGTTATCTACTAAATTAGACGAATATGCACAGGATTTTATTGCAGGAATCTGCACGCTTACAATGGAAATATATTTATATGGCTGAACAATTACCGTGTATGACCAAAATTGGCCTGGATAAAGAACAAATATAGAAGTTAAAAAAAAATAACAACAGATATATCTGCATCAATCAATTTTCGTTTAATCGTCTTATTTCCTTCTGAATTTCAGGGATAACTTCTGGATTATGAATGATTTTATTTTTCCCTTCGGTTATCGAAATAATGTAAAAAACCTTGCCCCCATATTTTTTGGTAAACTTTTCATGTGTTTTTTTCTGAAACTCAAGTTCATTTATAATTTGCGTAATATAAGCATAGCCAGCCGGTTTAATCTGTATCCCGATGTATTTCCCATTGACATCGATATAGAAGTCGACGTTAT